>PLZC01000070.1:0-132 GCA_003151985.1 Acidobacteriaceae bacterium | reverse complement strand
ACCGCTATCTGCTCAACCGAGTCGCCTCCACCGTCCTGGGCCTCGATGGCCGCGGCCACACCGGCCGCTTTGCCGACTACGCACAATGGGAAGACTGGCTCGCCGGGCAAGACGACCTGGCCCAAGACCTCG
>PLZC01000231.1 GCA_003151985.1 Acidobacteriaceae bacterium | reverse complement strand
ACAAGTGGACTTTCAGGGCACGGTTTCGTTACCGGGCATTTGGGTGGAAAGGTTCCCGCTTGGCCTGTCAGCGCCTGAAAGAAGCGGTGGCGGAGATCAAGAAAATAGCCAAAACGGACTCTGTCACGGCAGCCGACGGGGCGGTCATCTTGATGGAGAAGATTTGGCCGGCGTTGGAATTCGTAGACTCCTCCTCTGGAGCTCTTGGTGGGTCGGTTTGCTGGACTCTGACCGAGTTGCTGCCCATGGTCATTGGGGCCCCTGCGGACCGCAAAACGCGGGATCAATGGCTCGCACGACTGTTCGAGGCGATTCAGGAGGATGGGGTGGACTACCTTTGGCTCCTGCAGGAAAGTTGGGGAGAACTGTGCGGCTCGGTTGAGGTTGCCTCGCATTGGGCAGATCAGTCTCTTTCCCTTATTAAAACCGCTTGGACCGATCCGAGGCCAGGCGGCTATGTGCACCAGACATCCATTTGCCTGTCAAGCCTGCTTGCGGCTCGCCGCTATGAGGAACTGCTTGGGGTACTGGCCTTGCGGCGTGTTCCAGATTGGTCCTACAGGAAGTTTGGCGTGCGGGCACTGGTCGCTGAAGGACATGTCGAAGATGCCCTGGCATACGCCGAAGCCTCGCGTGGGCTAAACCAACCAGATAACGCTATCGATGCCGCTTGCGAGCGGATCCTGCTTGACTCCGGCCGGGACGAAGAGGCATACGAGAAATATGCGCTTACCGCTAACATGTCTTCGACCGGGCTTGCAACTTACCGCTTGATCGCCAGGAAATACCCGGCTCGCGATGCGCAACGAATCCTCGTGGATTTGGCCAAATCGAGCGGTGAGCGCGGTCGTTGGTTTGCTGCAGCCAAAGATGCCGGATTTCTCGATCTTGCGCTATATTTTGCGAAGACCGGGTCGACCGAACCACGCACCCTTAGCCGCGCTTCCCGTGACCTGCTTGAAAAAGATGCCAAGTTCAGCCTGCAGGTCGGGCACATCGCGGTTCAACGAATGCTCGACGGCAATGGATACGACCTGACCGGTCCCGACGTCGCCGATGCGTACCGTCACTTCATAAAGGCGGCGGAGAGGCTTGGCGTAGCCCAGGGTGCTCGCGATGACATGTTCAAGATGGCGACCAACGCTGAGCGGAAAGGCTCTCCCTTCGCAGGCATTCTTCTCCGTCAATGCTTGCCAGAGCCGCCACTATGAAAACTCGTTTAGCGCCCACGGACGATGGAGTCTGTTTCTGCCGCTTGCAATACTTCTGATTTCCTTTCTTGAAGTGACCCCGAGAACAACCTTCCAGGCTTGAGCGATAATCAAGGGATGGTGTTGTAGTGATGCGAATTTATCTTTGGATTGCTTTGATAGTGGTTCTCGGCGGGCTAATACTGTGGGGCTGGTGGTACCTACATCGCCGCGCTTGGTCGACAAATAAGCAGGACGAATCCATGCGACGTTACGTAAACAGAAATTATCACTTAAAGCCAGGTCGAATTCGAGCCGATACTCCCGCGGTACCGATTCGCTATTCAGAAAATCGTTGATGGGACGGCACGTGTTCTTTCGTGCTTGAGGGTCGGCGACGATCCGGGACCGACTCGGCTTTTTGGGACGGCTGAAAGCAAATCCCATCTTCGGAACCCACTACAGGAGTCAGAAATGAAAACCTTGTCACGCCGGGATCTTTTGAAGACCAGCCTGCTGGCGCCTGNNCCCCATCGGCGCTGCAATCCAGGTCGCCGGGGAGGGGACGGGCCCGGTTGCCGCCAGCGCCCCGCGCAAATCGTTCATGTCGGGCGCCGGACGCGAGCGTCTGCTGCTGGATTTCGGCTGGCGATTCCACCTTGGAAATGCCAACGACCCGGCGAAGGACTTTGGATTCGGGAGTGGAAGGACTGGCAGCTTCCAGAAGACGGGGAGCTTTCTTCCCGCCGGCTCCCTGGCTTTTGACGATGCCGACTGGCGAGCCGTGGATCTGCCTCACGATTGGGCGGTCGNNAACGGCTTCTACATCGGCCGCCACAGCGGGGGGTACGACCCCTTCAGCTTCGACGTGACCGACTTTGCTACTCCGGGCGCGCCGAACGTTCTGCTGGTACGCGTCGATGCAACCTCGAGCGATGNNGGTTCATGTGAAGCAATGGGGGACCATGGTGACCGCTAACGTCCGGACAAGCGAAGCCGCCCTCACGATCCGAACAGAGGTGGATAATAAGGGCCGGGCCGCCGCCCAGAATGTACGCGTCGTCTCCACAATTCTCGATCCCTCCGGAAAGGAAGTGGGAAAAGCAGCCGCAATCCCGGTATCAATCCCCGCGGGAGGAGAACAGACCTACAACCAGGAGTTATCGGTGAGTCAACCTCTTCTGTGGTCCCTTGAGGAAAGAAACCTCTACAGGCTGGTGTCCGAGGTGCGCGCTGGCGGCGATGTAGTCGACCGTTGCGAGACGCCCTTCGGCATTCGCTCTGTGAAATTCGATTCGGAGAAGGGCTTCTTCCTGAACGGAAAGCCGGTCAAGCTGAAAGGAACCTGCAATCACCAGGACCACGCCGGAGTAGGCGCGGCTCTCCCCGACGCTCTCCAGTACTACCGCGTTCGAAAGCTGCAGGAAATGGGCTGCAACTCGTATCGCACGTCACATAACCCTCCCACCTCGGAGCTACTCGATGCCTGCGACGAGTTGGGGATGCTGGTCTTCGATGAGACGCGCATGATGTCTTCAAACCCTGAAGGCCTTAGTCAGTTCACTAACCTGGTCCGCCGCGACCGCAACCATCCCAGCGTCTTCATGTGGTCCATGGGGAACGAAGAAGGACAGGCGAATACCGACAAGGGATTGCATATTCTGACTGCAATGAAGGCCGTAGCGGCTGAGCACGATGGTTCGCGGCCCGTGTCGATCGCTCCCATTCGCGCGATTGGCGTCGGCGGGCTGGTCGAGTGCGACGTCATGGGCTACAACTACATGGATCCTGGCGCCGAAGCCTACCACAATGCCCATCCTGACAAGCCCGTTGTTGGCACGGAGACTGTGAGCGCGGTCGGCACGCGCGGCATCTACATAACCGACTTCGACAAAGGCTTTGTGGGTTCGTACGATCCCTACACCACCACGGGCCGGGCCTCCGCAGAAGGCTGGTGGAGCTTCTGCAATTCGCGGCCGTGGCTTTCGGGAGGCTTCGTGTGGACAGGCTTCGACTATCGCGGCGAACCCTCGCCGAACGGCTGGCCCAACATCAGCTCGCAGTACGGAATCATCGATACCTGCGGCTTCCCCAAGGACTCTTTCTTCTACTATCAATCCTGGTGGACATCCCAGCCGGTCATGCACATCTTTCCGCATTGGAATTGGCCGGGGATGGAGGACAAAGAGATTGCGGTCTGGGTCTACTCCAACCTGGACAAGGTGGAGTTGCTCCTGAACGGCCAGAGCCTCGGCACCAAGGATATGAAGAAGGATTCGCACCTGGCGTGGAACGTCAAGTATGCTCCCGGCGCGATCGAGGCGCGGGGCTTCAAAGGCGATAAGCAGGTGATGTCCGCCAAACGGGAAACCACCGGACCAGCGGCCAAACTGGTGATGAGTGCCGATCGCCATGAGATCTCCGCCGATGGCGAGGACGTGGCCGTGTTTGCCATCGAAGTGCACGATGCGCAAGGCCGCGTCGTGCCTATTACCGAGAACGAGGTGACGTTCCGTGTCTCCGGCGAGGGAAGACTGATAGGCACCGGCAACGGCGACCCCACCAACCAGGAATCCGACAAGAGCGCATCGCGAAAGGTCTTCTCGGGTCTTTGCATGGCGTTGGCCCAGTCGACCAAAACCGCCGGAAACATCACCGTGGAGGCCACTTCTCCGGGGCTCGCCACGGCCAGCGCAACCATTGCCTCGAAGACGGCGACCCTGCGTCCGCAAGTGACTGGCTGGGAACGCGAGGCGCCCACAGGTTCAGGCATCACCGGCCTGTGGAGGCCAGCGCAGGGAGCTGCCGTGGCCCCAGGAGCGCCTGCGCCTTTTTCTTCCAAGGCAACGGTATTCACATTGCGGCAGAACGGCAGCAGCCTGACCGGGACTATGGAAGGCACTGGCGGCGGCTTCTTTGGCGGAAGCGATGCGCCCGTCCCGATCACTGAAGCCAGGATCGATGGCAACAGTGTCTCCTTCAAGGCCGGCAACGGCGTCTTTTCCGGCAAGGTGAACGGAGACCAGATCGAGTTGCAGCGAACGGCTGACCCGGNNCCGGCGATTGGGCCGCCACCGGATGGGTCAGATCCGTCTAGGAATCCAAACATGCGTCCCCCTGCGAGCATCCCATTGGTTCTGCATCGGGTCAAGAGGTAAAGGGCTAAGCCATCCGCGACGATCACGGGTGCCCCAGGTCTCGCTCTCAATGGCTATTTCGAGGACGCTGGATTCCCTGCAAACCGCCATTTACGCCACGGCATGTCGCGCAACTTCCAGCTAAACTCGTCGAACACGCGGATTTGTCCCCATCGAGCAGCAATTATTGGCGGTTGAGATATAGTTGCTACTTAATCGACTCTTTCAAACTGCTCAGCAACCCTGAGTATCTCTTGTGCGACTGGTCATTCCTCACCGCGAGTCCCAAAGCCTTTTTCTGGCCGACCACCACCAACAGGCGCTTGGCGCGTGTGATGCCGGTGTAGATCAGATTGCGTTGGAGCAGCATGTAGTGCTGCATCGCCACCGGGATGACAACCGCAGGGAACTCCGAACCCTGCGCCTTGTGGATGGTCACCGCGTACGCCAGCGAGACCTCGTCCAACTCCCCATAGTCGTAAGTGACCAGCCTATCGTCGTAGCGAACGAAGACCTCCTGCTCGACTGGGTCAATCTTCTCGACGATGCCGATGTCGCCATTGAAGACTTCCTTCTTGTAGTTATTGACCGTCTGAATAACCTTGTCTCGGACCCCGAACCTCCATCCAAACCGTTCCGCCACGGATTCGCCTTGACGGACCGGGTTTAGAGCACCCTGGAGCACGATGTTCAGCTCGCGGACGCCGATCGATCCCCGGTTCATCGGGCACAGGACCTGGATGTCTCGGATCGGGTCGAGCTGATGCCCTTTCGGCATCCTGTCCTGAACGAGTCTGACGAGAGTGGCGGCGATCTCCTCTGGCGCATCACGCTCGATGAAATAGAAGTCGGAGCCAGCCTCCGCCGTGCGAAGCTCCGGCATCTTACCCTGGCGAATTAGGTGGGCGCTGGTAATGATCTTGCTCGTGGCCGCCTGACGGAACACTTCGGTTAAGCGAACGATGGGTACCACGCCGCTTTCGATCAAGTCTCGCAGGGCATTGCCCGGCCCCACAGAAGGGAGTTGGTCCACATCGCCGACCATGATCAGTGCAGAAGTCTTCGGAAGGGCCCGAAGCAATGCGTACATCAAGAGCACGTCCACCATCGAGGTCTCATCGACGATGAGAAGGTCGCATTCAAGCG
The DNA here is from genome assembly GCA_003151985.1 of Acidobacteriaceae bacterium. Classification (GTDB taxonomy): domain Bacteria; phylum Acidobacteriota; class Terriglobia; order Terriglobales; family Acidobacteriaceae; genus Telmatobacter. Next base: position 21,725 of record PLZC01000231.1, on the reverse strand, counting down.
GCTTGGCCTCGTTGCGCTGAAACCTTCCCGTCGCGGGATCGACCTCCAGCAGACGGTGGATCGTCTTCGCTTCAAGCCCGGTGGTCTCTGTCAGCCGCTTGGCAGCCCTGCCTGTAGGTGCGCACAGTAAGCACTTCACTTTCTTCGCTCGCAGAATAAGTAGGATTGAGTTGACCAGCGTCGTCTTGCCCACGCCTGGACCGCCCGTGATGATGGCGACGCGGCTGGTCAGGACTGTCCTCAGCGCCTCACGTTGGCTTGGCGCCAGTGTCTTTCCGGTCTTGTCCTCGCACCAAGCGACGGCTTTTTCGAATTCGATCTTCGGGTAGGTCACGCTCCCTTTGAGCAGACGCCTGATCCTCGTTGCGATGCCGTCCTCAGCCTTCCGAAGATGAGGCAGGAATACAAGCGGCTCATTGTCGATCTCCTCCAACAGAAGAAAGCCGCTGGTCAGCATTTGCGACAGTGCCTGTTCGATCGTATCTGCGGGTACCTCAAGCAGCTTCACGGCTGCCGCCTTCAATTTCTCCAGCGGCAGGGCGCAATGCCCATCGGAGGTCGCTTCAAGCAGCACATGATCAATCCCAGCACTCGCCCGATTCTGGGAGTCCTTGGGGATGCCGACGCTCTGGGCAATCTGGTCCGCAGTGGCAAATCCGATGCCGTGGATCTCCCTCGCCAGGGTGTATGGGTTCTCCCGTACCGTCTGGATGGCCAGATTGCCATAGGTCTTAAAGATGCGCACAGCCCGCCCAGTACTGACGCCGTGACTGTGAAGGAAGAGCATGATCTCCCGGATCTGCATGCCTTCTTGCCAGGCGGTGGCAATCTTTTCCCGGCGCTTCGGACCGATACCGTCCACCGATTCAAGGTCGCTGGGGTTGTCGGTGATCACGCCCAGCACGTCCGCTCCGAAATGCTCCACCAGCTTCTTTGCCAACACCGGCCCGACGCCTTTTACGAAGCCGCCGCCAAGGTAACGCTCGACCCCCTCGCTCGTGGTAGGCGGGACGGCCTTCAGGACTTGAGCCTTGAACTGCAGCCCATGTTCTTTGTCACGCACCCACCATCCCCCGGCGGTCAACCATTCGCCGGCGCTCACCGTTGGCAAAGAGCCGAGGACCGTCACCAAGTCCCGCTGGCCGCGAACCTTCACACGCAAGATGGCGAACCCGCTATCTGCGTTGAAGAACGTGACTCGCTCAACGAGGCCGGCAATCTCTTCTGATGGGGTACGGGGTTGTGGAGAGGCGACGTTCATCCTGCTTGAAGTCTATGCGGAGGAGGCCCCTTGAGCGAATAGGCCGTGGAAGTCCTCGGGGTGAATATCTCCATCTCATCCGAGATTTGTCCGTAAACCATGTACCCGGTAGAATCCAGGTCTGAGTAAGGTGAGGTCAACAATGGCCAATCGATACGGCGAAGCAGCACTCATGGCCACCCGGAATATGTCTTTCACTGACGTCGACCCATTAACCCGATGGGAAAGTGCAATGACCGCGCTATATCCAACTAGCCCCACTGCGCGTAAGAAGGGCAGTCCGCGTGGAGCATTTCTGGGACTCTGCGAAGCGGGATTAGTGAGGGGTATTCCAGCCGGTCGTTACACCGCATCGGCTGACAACAAGGCATATGCAGTACGAGCCGCGGCGTTGTTGATCGATGGAAAGCAGACCTGGTCCACCAGTGCCTTGTGGCGGGCGGTTGAAGACGACCCTGCGAAGACGCACAACGGTCAGATGGACGTCTTGTTGGCACTTTGGAAGAATGACCTCATAGTCCCTAAGACATATGGGGACGATGCAGCGTAATGCCAAATGTGGATGCAACCTGCACTGTCAACCTCCGCACGTTCGAACAAGGCATGACGGGGCGTCGATAAGGATAGAAGTATGACCGACAATCCGTTGGAACAGCCTGAGAGTAGCCGTGAAACTTGGGAAGCCTCCGCCGAGGCGACAGAACGGCTGATGCGTTTACAGGTTTGGCTTAAAGGATTGCTCGCGGGAGGTCCTTCACTTGCTGAAGCAGTTAAGCCATGGCGGGAAGGTCTTCCGATTTATGGGCGTGCATCAGTGACGTCCGCCGATGATCAGAACGAAGTGCCGGAAGACGGTCCCAGACTCGCAGAGGAATTGTTGATAGCGGCCTGTCGCAGAATCCATGTGCGCCGTGAGCAAGCAGGTGAACCGCCGCTTGATATCTGCGAAGAGGAGCGCAGAACTCGACTCACAGAAGTACTCGAGGAGATCCAAGTCGGTCGCCAAGCCGGTGAGGAACTCACGCCAATGCACGTGGTGTTAGCTGCCCGTTACATCGAAGATGTAATAAATTCGGAGGAATATCGCTCTCGGCGGCAAGCAATTCGTACACCTTGATGGATGGGCAAAGTATCTTTAGTGTTGGCGGTATGAATACACAACTTCATCGTAGGCACCGTGTGCACAGAGGCCGAAATGGGCGGGTAAGCCAAAGGCCCTTGAGGGGTTCCGGCCCCTACACGCCTCTGCCCTGTCAGGACTAGGCCGGGGACGAGAGTGACATTCTTTCCTTGTCACAAAATGGTTCGCGAGTGTGTGTAGGAATCATGAATCACGTCAGGATGGATCCTGGAGCCACCAGGATGCCCAAGGACGCGCCAGTGGATGCGGTGTGGCAACCTGGCATCCTTGATTTCGCCACGACGAACGAGTCCGGGCAGATCATGTTTGGCTTCCATGCCTGGAGTCAAAAGGCGTGGCTCCCGAGGGACACCACCGAGGAGGCGCAGTTCTTGGCGCGGATGTAGTTGCCACCGCTACACTGCTACAGACAAAGAACACGGTTGACCTCTTTCCAAGGTCACAAGATCCACACATTTGGGTACCGTGCTGTATCGGCAGAAGCGCATCCCTCGTGGCTTGTGGACACGCACCGATCCGGAGATAGAGAATTGTGCTGCACCAGGAGACGGCTATGAAAACACCATCAATGTCGAGACGGGATTTTGTGCGTCTGGGAGTGGGCGCGGCTATTGCAGGGGCGGCGGCGAAAGCTACGTTGCTTGAGCCGGTTGCACTTGCAGCGCAAACGGCGGTTGACGGGCGCAAGGTCCGCTTCGTCATGATCGGCACGGGTATTCGTGGCTGCGACCTGCTGCGGGCGGCGCGGCTTGTACCGACGGGGGTGTGCGTGGGCGCCGCTGATTTGTATGTGATGCGGCATCTGGCAGGGAAAGAGGCTTATGGAGCGGATTTTCCGACAACGAGCGACTACCGCACGCTGCTGGACCGTAAAGATGTGGATGCCGTGTTTGTGGCCACGTCTGACCACCATCACCGGCGGGTAACGCTGGACGCTGTGGCGGCGGGCAAGGACGTTTACTGCGAGAAGCCGATTTCGCACAGCGTGGCCGATGGAGTCGCGACGGTGGAAGCGGTGCAAGGCGGGAAACGGATCTTCCAGGCCGGTAGCCAGCGCGTGAGTTCGATTCTCAACAAGAAGGCGGGGGAGATCTACAAATCGGGGCGGCTGGGCGAGGTGCACCAGATCGATGCGCACATCAACCGCAATTCGCCAGGCGGGGCGTGGACGTATCCTATTCCGCCAGATGCCAGCCCCGAGACGGTGGATTGGAAGGGGTTCCTGGTGGACGCGCCGGACCGGCCGTTCGACGCGAAGCGGTTCTTCCGCTGGCGGTGCTTTGAGGATTACGGCTCGGGTTTGGGCGGAGATCTGTTTGTGCATCTGCTGTCGGGAATCCTGGGAATTACCGGGATGAATACTGTTGCGAGCAGGGCTTACTCAAGCGGCGGACTCTACCACTACAAAGACGGCCGGGATTTTCCGGACATGCTGGAAACGCTGTACGACTTTCCGGAGATGCAGGTACATCTGCATTGCAATCAGAACAACAACGATGGAAACGACACGATCAGCATATATGGGTCAAAGGGAACGATGGTGGTGGCGGGGAACACGTTGACATTTACGCCCCAGGATGTGACTCCGCGCTTTGAACCCTATGGTTGGGGCGGAATGACAGCGGCACAGAAGAAACTAGGTCAGGATGAGTGGAATGCATCTCATCCGGCGGGGGCGTCGGCGCTTGGCGAGGTTGAGAGCTACACTCTGCCGCAGGGATATAACGAGACCGCGGACCATATCGCCAACTTCTTCCGCGCCGTGGTGACGCGGGAGCACGTAGTGGAAGACGAGGTTTTCGGCAACAACGCCGCTATCGGCTGCCACCTGGCCAACTACTCTTACTTTCACCGCACCGTGGCGACATGGGATTCAGCGAGCAACAGCATCAAGGGCTAAGCTTCGGCTTTCCCAAGGAGAATGAAGAGATGAGTCTTACTTCACGCAGAACATTCTTGAAGACTACGGGCGCGGTTGCTGCCGCAGCTTGCGTGGGCGTTGGCCGCATGGAAGCCAAACCGCTGAAACAACCCGTCGGGCTGCAGATCTATTCGGTGCGTACCCTGATGGCGAAGGATTTCGACGGGACGCTGAGCAAAATCCGGAGTGCAGGTTACGAAGTGCTTGAGGCGGCGGGCTACTACGACCACACAGCCGCGGATTTTCGCAAGGCACTGGACAAAAACGGAATGCGCTGCGTGAGCACACACCATACGCTTCATGTGCTGCAGACGGAGTTGGATCAGTGGATCGAGTATGGGCATACGATCGGCCTGGAATACATGGTCTGCTCATCGTCCGGAGGCTCGCACCGCGACCCGGCCGCGGAGGGCGAGCCGTCGCTGGACGACTGGCGCTGGATTGCCGGCGAGTTCAACCGCATCGGCGAAAAGGTGAAGGCGGCGGGGATGACGTTCGGCGTGCATAACCATACGCCGGAGTTGGCCAGCCTGGATGGTGTAATGGTCTATGACGAGTTGTTGAGGTTGACCGACCCAAAGCTTGTGGTCTTCGAGATGGATGCCGGCTGGGTTTACGCCTCCGGGCACAATCCAGCGGACTACCTGAGCAAGACGCCGGAGCGGTTCCCACTCATGCATGTGAAAGACATGGTGCGCGGCCCGGAGGGTAAAGAAAAGATCACAGTGCTGGGCAACGGTAGCATTGACTATCGCCCCATTATGCGTGCGGCCACGGGACTGAAATACTACTTCGTCGAACAAGAGGAGTACGACATGGAGCCGATCGAGGAGATCCATGTGGATGCGGAATACATGCGCAAGCTAAGTGTCTGAGACGATTTAATGTGAAGCGGCATCTCCCCTCGTTTCAGGACCAGGTGCAAAACGAGCTATCGAGGTTTGAGGGTCCGCACCCACCCATCGGGTTCGGACACTGACTGCCCCGGTCTACGCCTGCGGTGCGGGTTTTCAACGCGCAGGCCTGTGGGTACCAACCGGAACATGCGAGACCCACGGCGACCGGCGAGGCCATTCCCGCCGCACGACTGATTAATTGTCGCTCCTCTGCTTGAGTGCAGTTTCGCTCAAAAGATATTCTCAGAGTGCTTCTAAGGACCGACAGGGGGGGCGATGGACCTGTTTTCAAGGATGGTACAAAAGGAAGAAACTCCGGAGGCGCCAAGGAGACAGGCTCTCGGCAAGAGCCTGTGGATCGTTGGCCACTTGTAATCTTGCTGGAGCGAGCAGCGTACCTGCGTAAGCTTGCCGCGCTTGGAGACGGCACGGCCCGCGAGACCCTGAAGGAGTACCCGCAACATTCCACCATGCTCTGCTTTCGCAGCCGCAGTGGCGACGTCGAGTTGCATGAGAACTTCGCCGTAATGTTCCATGTTCTCGACGGCCGCGCAACGATGGTGACCGGCCGAGTAGGGACTGGGGCTGCGCTGATCGCGCAAGGAGAGATTCATGGCGCCTCAATTGAGGGCGGTACGAGGCATGAGCTGAGGGCGGGCGATGTAGTGCACATTCCCGCGGGTCAGCCTCATCAGCTTCTGGTGGCCGGCGAGAAGACCCTCACGTACCTCGCGGTGAAGATACGAGAAACTCCTTGGAGAATGGGTGCTGAGGGACAGCAGAAGAAAGTATTTCGTCGGGCATGCCATGGGTACTCCGATCAAGGGGTTGCGCCTCATGACGTAAGCTATCGAGATGCTCAATACGCGCCAAGGGTCGATCCATCTATTCCGTATCGTCGGAGTCGACGTCTTCCTGCACTGGTCCTGGTTTCTTGTCGCAGCGATCGAGATCCAGACCCGGCAGGGCAGATACACCTCGATTGTTTGGAACGTGCTGGAATATCTGGCGTTGTTCACGATCGTGCTTCTCCATGAATTCGGTCACGCCTTGGCTTGCCGACAAGTAGGGGGTGAGGCGAACCTGATCACCCTATGGCCGCTCGGTGGAGTGGCCTACGTGGATCCACCACAGCGTCCGGGCGCGACACTTTGGAGCATAGCGGCGGGGCCGCTCGTCAACGTGGTTCTGCTGCCAGTGTTCATCGCATTCGTCATCGTGAGCCGGTCGATGGGTTGGGCGCATGCTATGCCAGATCTTTACCAATTGGTCCGGGCGATCATGTGGATCGACGTATCACTGCTGGTCTTCAATATCCTGCCGATCTACCCCTTGGATGGCGGGCAGATACTGCGGTCTCTGCTCTGGTTCGCGCTGGGCCGCGCACGAAGCTTGATGGTGGCAACGACGCTCGGTCTGGTAGGCATCGTGGGGTTCATTGCATTGGCTATCTGGGTGCGATCTCTCTGGTTCGGCGCGATGGCGGCCTTCATGCTCATGAATTGTTGGGGCGGGCTGAAGCACGCACGCGAGCTGCTGCGGGTTGCCAAGTTGCCACGCCGCCAAGGGTATGCCTGCCCAAGCTGCAAGGCTGCGCCACTGCTGGGGGCCTACTGGCGATGTGGTCACTGTGAACAACCGTTCGACACGTTTGAAACTCACGCCGTGTGCCCACACTGTGGGGCCCAATACCCCACGACGAGATGTACGGAATGCAAGGTGGATCATCCCATTAGCGCGTGGGATGTCAACGTCTATGCCGGTGGGTTCCGCTGATCAAGTAGGCAAGCACCGGGTCACACGATGCCCGCACCACAAGGTCTGGTCTGCGTCGTAACCGTCAAAAGATGGATCGCCGCCTGTGGGTACTCAGCCCCGCCATGACTGCCAGTGACGACAGATACCTGGCATAGGGCCTCTCCAGCAGTGCATCGAGGGCAGCCCCGACCCGTCTGCCATGCCACCGCTATAATCAATCCTATCCACCGAGATAGCTTTGAAGGGTCTAGGATTCCGCGGTCCGCATAAGCCTCTCGCAGAGAGTGCCACAAATGATTGGCTTGGAAACTGTACCCCACGCTGGCCAGATCGTAGGAGTGCGGCAGAGACTATACCTGGTCGAGCAGGTTATCGGCCCAGTTAACCCCAGCGATTCAACTCTCGTTCAACTCTCATGCGTTGACGACGACGCCCAAGGTCAACCGCTCGAAGTCTTGTGGGAACAGGAGCTTGACTCCAAGATTCTCTCCGAAGAGGCTTGGGAATCCATCGCTTCCCGCGGATTCGATCCCGCTCAGCACTTTGCGGCGTACCTGAACACCCTGCGATGGAATTGTGTTACCTCAACCGACCCGAAGCTCCTGCAGTCCCCCTTCAGGGCCGGGATTCGCCTTGACGCCTACCAGTTGGAGCCGCTCAGGAAGGCACTACTGCTGCCGAGGGTCAACCTTTTTATCGCGGATGACGTGGGGGTCGGCAAGACGATCGAGGCCGGATTAATCGCCCGCGAACTGCTTCTTAGGAAGAAGGTGCGCGACATCGTTGTCGCCTGCCCGCCGTCCATGCTTCTACAGTGGCGGGAGGAGTTAGATACCCGTTTCGGGCTCCATTTTGAGATCCTCGACAAGGACTACATCCAACGCGTCCGACGGGAGCGCGGGTTTGGGGTAAACCCTTGGAGTACGAACTCCAGATTCCTGATCTCTCACCGCCTGCTGATCGATGAAACCTATGCCGGTCCATTAGCGGATTGGCTGGGCACATTCCGAGCGGGTAGTCTTCTTATTTTGGATGAAGCGCACCATGCAGCTCCCGCCAGCGGGCAGCGATATGCCATCGACTCCCAGATCACACGGGCGGTCCGCGATCTCGCCCAGCGGTTTGAACACCGGCTGTTCCTGTCGGCGACTCCCCACAATGGTCATTCGAACAGCTTTTCAGCCCTCCTGGAGATACTTGACCCACAACGCTTTTGTCGTGGGGTAAAGGTCGCCAAGAAGATGCTGGACGATGTGATGGTCCGCCGGCTCAAAGACGATCTCAGAGAGATCGTCCCCGGGTTCCCGAAGCGCGAAGTTGTCCAGGAGGACATCGAAGGGCTGCCAGACAGTGCGCCAGAGTTAGTTCTGGTCGCTCTCCTAGATAAGTATCGTCAACTGCGGGAGAAGCGCCTCAGCATCGAAGCGAGGAAGGTGCAAACCGCATCGGGGCTGCTGATCTGCGGGCTTCAGCAGCGTCTCTTCTCCTCCATCGAAGCCTTCGCGAGGACTCTGCGTGTCCACCGAAAGACGGTATTGAGGCAGTGGGAAGCCTTTCATGCACAGGCCGACCCGTCTACGGTGGCTCCGGGATACCGAGTTGAGTTGTTAGGTCGAGGCGTTGGAAATGACGATGACAGATCCCTGCTCTCAGAACTGGAACTGGCCGTTGAAGAGGAAACGGAGGTTGCCTCTGTAACCGCCGCCACGGCTGGATCGATCGAGTCAGAGGGTGCTCGCGAACTCTTTTCCCAAGAGCAGGCTCTTCTGAAAGAGATGACCGAGTTGGCCGAGACCAGCCGGGCACTTCCTGATGCCAGGATCAAAAAGCTCGTCGAGTGGATCAGGGAGAACATGTGCCCCGATCTCTCCACGCCGGGCGCTCGGTGGAACAACATCCGCGTCATCCTCTTCACGGAATACGACGACACCAAGCGGTACCTTCAGCAGCAGCTCACAGCAGCACTGTTCGACTCAGATCGTGCCGAGGAGCGCATCGCAATCTTCCACGGACCGACGCCGGTAAGTGAGCGCGAGGTCATCAAGACCGCTTTCAATGCCCCCCCGGACAAAGATCCTCTCCGTATTCTGATCGCGACCGATGCGGCGCGTGAGGGTCTCAACCTTCAGGCGCAATGCTGGAACATCTTCCACTTCGATGTCCCGTGGAACCCCGCACGCATGGAACAGCGGAATGGGCGCGTTGATCGCAAGCTTCAGCCCAACCCTGAGGTCTATTGCCGTTACTTCTTCTATAAGCAGCGCCCTGAGGATCGAGTCCTGGCTGCGCTGGTGCGCAAGACGAAAACCATCCGGGAAGAACTTGGCAGCCTGTCTCAGGTGATCGACAGCCGGCTCGATCTGCTGATGAAGAACGGCATCCGCCGTCAGGAAATCGACGCACTCACGGTCGAGATCGATTCGGCTGACCTTGAGGAAGATCGCCGCGCAGCCGTTGAGGAGGAGTTGGAAGCATCCAGAGAGCGCCAAAACGAGTTGCGTGAGCAGATCGAGAGGCTGAGCACGATGCTGGAGGCATCCCAGGAGGCGATCTCCTTCTCGAAGGATCACTTCCGTTCCGCCATTTCCTGCGCGTTGCAGATTCTCGGCGCGGAGCCGTTGAGGACATTCCCCGGCAGTACCGATGGCAGCCGGTGCATCTTCCCGGCGATGGACCAGCGCGAAGGTGCCGATCCCACCTGGGCTGAGACCATGGACAGCCTCCGGGAACCCCGCCCGCGAGAGAAGAAGCTCTGGCAGTGGCGCCGCACCTCTCCTATACGCCCTGTAGTTTTTGAAGACCCCGGTGTCGTGACGGATGAAGTCGTGCAACTGCACCTGGAGCAACGTGCCGTGCAGCGGCTTCTTTCCCGCTTCACCGCACAGGGGTTCATTCATCACGACCTGTCAAGAGCGTGCCTTGCGCACACCGCTGACGCCGTTCCCCGCGTTCTTCTAATTGGGCGCCTCTCTCTGTACGGTCCGGGTGCCGCTCGCCTTCATGAGGAATTGGTACCAATCACGGCTCGCTGGATTGACCCAGCCGTACGCCGCGGTGAACTGACTCCGTACAGCCGGGAAGCCGAATCGAAGACCATGAACCTGCTGGATGCAGCCTTGCTTGAGAAGCATGAGCGGCCAGTGCCTGAGATGATCCGCCACCAGTTGCAACAGTCGGCTTCCAAGGATGTCCATGAGCTGCTTCCCCATCTGGAGAGACGAGGGGAGGAGTACGCTCGCGATGCGGCCGCCTTGCTGGAAAAGCGAGCGGCAACTGAATCGAAGGCGATGCGTGAAATCCTTGAGCTTCAGCAGAAACACATCGCGGGTACCATTGAACGGCATGACAGGTCGCCGCAGTTGACGCTGAACTTCCCCGATGAGGAGAAGCGGCAACTGGAGTCCAACCGCCGCTACTGGAACCAGCGCCTCACCGCTCTCCAAACTGAACTGACCACGGAGCCCGAGCGCATCCGCGGTCTCTACGAAATCAAAGCCAAGCGCATTGAACCGGTCGGCCTCGTTTACTTGTGGCCGACATCGAGATAGACCATGGCGAAAGACCCCGCAGTTCTCGCGCACCAGGAGTGGTTGGGATACGTCCAGCCAGTGGGTCTCGTCGTCTCTATCCCGGCAATGCTTGATGCGAATGTCCGCGTCAACCAGAACATCGCTCCCGACCATCGGCGCTTCCTTGAGGCACTTCCCGCCGACATTCAGGGAGAGCCGATCCCCGAGTATGCTGACTTCCCTCGTTTTGCGCAGATCGTTCTCGGCTGGCCGGCAAGCGATCTGTATGGTGCACCCGGTGCCACTCCCCTGCCGGAGAATCTTGAGGTCTCGCTGCCCGACTACAACGAGACACTGCGGCCCAGCTATGCCTTGCGGGAGTATGAACCTGCTCCCGGTACCCGCGAGTGGATTCTCCTGGTCAAGGTGATTCCATTGGGGATCGACTTCGATGCGGTCGAGGATGTGGACTCCCGCCACTGGCAGGCAAGCCCTCAGGCAAAGTTTGAACGGCTGCTCCGGCAGACTCAGATCCCGATTGGGCTGCTCTTCAACGGCAGGCAGATTCGGCTCGTCTACGCTCCGGAGAAGGAACTCAGCGGCCACGCCACATTCAAACTCGCGGAGATGGTCAAGGTTGCCGGCAGACCGATCTTTGCGGCGTTCCAGATGCTGCTCTCCGCCGAACGGCTCTACAGCGTTGGCGAACGCGAACGCCTTCCTGCCGTCCTTGAGAACAGCCGCAAGTATCAGAACGTGGTCTCCACGCAGCTTGCCAGCCAGGTGCTTGAAGCTCTCTATGAACTTCTGCGCGGCTTTCAGGCAGCTAACGACCAGGCGCAGGGGCAGTTGCTGCACGATGTACTTGCCAGGGACCCGGATCACGTCTATCGTGGCCTGCTGACCACGCTGTTGCGGATGGTCTTCGTCCTCTATGCCGAGGATCGTGGCCTGCTCTCAACCGATCCCGTCTTCGCCAACTACTACTCCATCACCGGGCTTTACGAGTGGCTGCGCATCGACGATGGCCGGTACCCGGACACGATGGACCAGAGATATGGGGCATGGGCGCAGTTGCTCACGCTTTTCCGGCTCGTCTATCGCGGCGGCAGCCACGCGGCTTTGAAGATTCCTGCACGCGAGGGGTACCTCTTCGATCCCGACCGTTATCTCTTCCTTGAGGGCCGCCTTGCCCAGTCGGATGAGGTCAGCATTCCGCGGGTACCTGACGGTGTGCTCTTCCGGGTACTTTCCAAACTCATGCTTCTTGATGGCGAGCGGATCAGTTATCGCACCTTGGCTGTGGAGCAGATCGGCAGCGTCTACGAGGCCATCATGGGCTTCGAGTTGCATGTCGCCTCCGGTCCGTCGATAGCCATCAAGCCGGCCAAGAAGCATGGTGCGCCCACCACCATCAACCTCGATGCCCTGCTCGCCACTTCGGCCAAGGATCGCGTCAAGTGGTTCACCGACGAGACAGATCAGAAGCTGACGGGCAAGGCCGTCGATCTGATCAAGTCTGCCGCAACTGTCAACGACCTGATGAGTGCGCTTGAACGGAAAATTGCGTCGGCGGTCACGCCGGGCATCGTGGCCAAGGGCGCCATGATCTTCCAGCCTTCCAATGAGCGTCGGCGCAGCGGGTCACACTACACGCCCGCCAGCCTGACTGGCCCCATCGTCGAGGCGGCGTTGGCTCCAGCCCTCAAACAACTCGGAGACAACCGAACGCCGGCGCAGATTCTGGGGCTCAAGGTCTGTGACCCGGCTATGGGTTCGGGAGCCTTCCTCGTGGAAGCCGGCCGGCAACTTGGAGATGCGCTGTGCCGGGCGTGGCATGCTCATAACGAGAGACCCATCCTGCCACTGGATGAAGATGAGGAGCTTCACGCTCAGCGACAGATTGCCCAACGTTGCCTATACGGGGTGGACAAGAACCCGATGGCGACGGACCTGGCAAAGCTGTCGCTGTGGCTGGCGACACTGGCCAAGGATCATCCCTTCACCTTCCTCGATCACTCGCTGCGGGCCGGGGATTCACTCGTCGGGCTTACCCGGAAGCAGATCGCCGCTTTCAACTGGAACCCTTCCGGCCCGTTGGGCCTGTTCGATAAGCAGGTCCAAAAGAAGGTTGAAGCTGTCAGTGAGTCTCGCCGTCAGATCTTGACGGCGGGAGATGATGTGCCCTACACGACCCTCAAACAGAAGTTGGAAAAAACCGAGGATACCTTAAGTCTTCCAAGACAGATAGGGGATGCAGCGGTTGCAGCTTTCTTTGCTGCGGATAAGCCAAAAGCCAAGGAGAGTTTGCGTACGCATCTCAGCCAGACGATTGCCACTGATCTGAGGGACCATGGGCTCGTGGCGGTGGATGGCCCAATCGATCAGGCCATCGCCACGTTGAAGACTGGGACGAAGGGCGTTCATCCGTTCCACTGGGAACTGGAATTCCCTGAAGTCTTTGCGGTGGATGAGCGTGGCGAACAGACGAAAGGGTTCGACGTCGTTGTCGGAAATCCACCGTTCATGGGAGGACATATAGTCTGGTCTGCTCTTGGAGGTTCTTACCGCGACTATCTGAAAATGCAAGACCCAGAAAGCGGTGGGAAAGCGGTTGACCTAGTAGCCCACTTCTTTAGAAGATGCTTCAATCTCATCCGGTCTGGAGGAACAATCGGTTTAATCGCCACTAACACTGTAGCTCAGGGCGACACCCGCTCTGCGGGATTGAGGTTTCTATGTCGAAATGGAGGGACGATTTATTCAGGCGTCCGTAGACTTCGGTGGCCTGGGGAGGCCGCGGTAGTCGTAAGCGTAATTCATTTGCTGAAAGGGCCTTCAGGGCCAGCGCATTTAGATGGAATTGTCGTCAAAGGTGTGAACTCCTTTCTGTTTGCAAGCCGAGAGGAATTTGATCCAACTCCGCTGCATAGCAATAAAAGGCTGTCATACAGGGGCTCGATGGTTTACGGGATGGGATTCACTTTCGACGACAACAACCCGGCTGCGACGCCCACCGAAGTAATGAACTCATTAATCGCAAGCGACTCCAGGAACAAAGAACGCATATTCGAATTCATTGGCGGAGAGGATCTTAACTCGAACCCGACACACGGCTCTGATCGTTTCATTATCAATTTCGAAGACATGTCTCTGGAGAAAGCAGCGGAATGGGCTGATTTGCTGGCAATCATAAGGCTGAAGGTAAAGCCCGAGAGGGATGCTCTTGGAGGTTATGGGGTTGCGGATCGAAGGCGCGAATATTGGTGGCAGTACGGTTCTTATGCATCCGCTTTACATGCAGCGTTGCAACGGACTCGCCGCTGTTTAGCACTCTCACAAGTGTCACCGCACTTGTCTATTTGCTTCCAGCCTACAAACAGAGTATTTTCTCACACAACCATTGTGTTTCCGTTTTCGACGACGACGGCTTTCGCTATCATCCAGTCGCGTCCACATGAAACTTGGGCCCGTTTCTTTGGGTCATCGATGAAGGATGATCTTCGCTACACCCCTTCAGATTGCTTTGAGACCTTTCCGTTTCCGGGGGAGTACGAGTCAAACGCCGACCTGGAGGCGGTGGGAGAAGCCTACTATGACTTCAGAGCTGACCTGATGATCCGGAACGATGAGGGCCTGACGACCACCTACAATCGCTTCCACGATCCGAATGAGGTCGCGGCCGACATCCAGCGTCTGCGCGAGTTGCACGCCGCGATGGACCGCGCTGTTCTCGACGCCTATGGATGGCAGGATATTCAGCCGGTCTGTGAGTTCTTCCCCGAGTTCGACGAAGAAGAAGAGGAAGACGAAGGCGGTCGTCCCAAAAAGAAGAAGTACCGCTACCGCTGGCCGGAGGACATTCACGATGAGGTTCTCGCCCGCCTGCTCCATCTGAATCGACAACGGGCGCTTGAAGAGGGCCAGCTTCCAGTTCCGGAGAGTTCTACTGACGGCCTATGGGCAGACGCAACCCAGAAGCCGGCGAAGAAGAGCAGCTGGAAGAGCAAGGATAGAGACACGCCGGGGCCTTTGTTCGGCACGACAGAACAGGAAGAGTAAGCGATGGCTGGAGAGATGACCTCTGCCGAAGTAAGAAGCAAGCTGGTAGAAGCACTCCGATTGGACCTCGTTGGTCCGGGTACCAATCTTGGCGACCCCAAAGAGGTGCTGCCGCAGGCTCCCTCGCGCTGGTACCTGACCGGCTTCCTTGTACCCTTGGGCGCCAAGGCCGAGCAGAAAACCGACGAGACCGCCGCCGACGAACTTGACCAGGCAGGCGATGGCGGAGCCGTGGACGAAGATGTGCCAGCGGACAAGCCATCCGCCCGGCCGCGCTTCTTCCCATCATCCATCGGCGCCAGCGTCATTGTACCGGCCGGAATGAAAGGGATGAGAGTCATCGTGCACTGGGGCGATTACCGGCGCAGCAAGGAACCGCCGGAGGAGTGGGACAGGACACCACGCGAAGAAGTGGTTCCCATTGACCTGACCAAAGCAACCGACCAGCCGCGTGAACTGAAGGTACCCGCCAGCGACGGCCTCGTGGTTGCCTATCTGTCTCGACCTGTAGGCATATTGGCCACCGGGGCGGAGGTACCCGCGGGTGCCCGTACGGTTTCCATCTTTGTGGTCAATCGCCGAGCTGAAGCTCCAGACGAAACCCGTGATGAAGCATTCGCCTTCCAAGTTCAACTTGAGATTTTCGCTGACGAAGAATTCCTTCGGCGCCCCGACCTGCGCGGCGGCGCCAGCGATGACTGGGACGAACTGGTTGCCGACTTGCAGTATCGTGACGACGGGGAATTCTCGGTGGGACACAACGTCGCCACAGAAGCGATCCGGAAGAATGGGTCCTGCTGCGAAGTGGTCCGCACCTGTTGGATTCCGAACGCCGAAGTGGAGAAGGTGGAAGCGGCCAACATTCCCGATGTCGAGCTATCGATGGATGCACTGGCTGACCTCAAGGACGGGGCCGACGCCAAGGAAATGCTCGGCCCGCTGGTCGATCAGTACAGAAAGTGGATACAGGCTGAGGCATACAAGGTTCCGAAGTCGCCGGAGAAGCGAGCCGAGACTGGCCGACAACTGGTGGTGCGGGCGAATGTTGCCGCCAATCGCATCGAAAGTGGAATTGAGTTGCTGACGGCACCCGATTGCCTTGAGGCATTTCAGATTGCGAACAAGTGCATGGCAGAGGCGGCCCGTCGCCGGTTTGGGGTGATGCAGGGCAAGCCCTATGCGGAAGTGAAGCCGGCATGGAGGCCCTTCCAGTTGGCGTTCATCCTGATGAACTTGAATGCCATTGCCGATCCGAGCAGCGATGATCGGGATGTGGTCGATCTGCTGTTCTTCCCCACGGGCGGCGGCAAGACAGAAGCCTACCTGGGACTGGCTGCGTTCACGCTGGTGCTGCGGCGGCTGCGCAATCCGGGGATTACCTCGGCGGGCTTGAGCGTGCTGATGCGGTACACTCTGCGGCTGCTGACGTTTGAGCAACTCAGCCGCGCCGCAACGCTGATCTGCGCCCTCGAACTGGAACGCCAGAATGATGTGGAGAAGCTTGGAGAATGGCCGTTTGAGATCGGGCTGTGGGTGGGACGGGCTGCCACGCCGAACCGCATGGGGAAGATAGGCGATACGGACCAGAACACTGCTCGCGCCAGGACGCTTCGCTTCCTGAACGATGACCACAAGCCCTCGCCGATTCCGCTGGAAGAATGCCCATGGTGCGGGACGAAATTCAGCCGGCTGTCGTTCCGCCTAGTCCCGAACAACAACCACCCACAGGATCTCAGAGTCTCCTGCATCAACCGGGACTGCAAATTCGGGCGTGGGGTGCCCCTCCCGATTCTCGCGGTCGATGAGCCTATCTACCGGCGGTTGCCGTGCTTCCTGATCGCGACCGTGGACAAATTTGCAGCTCTGCCCTGGACGGGCGAAGTGGGCGCCTTTTTTGGGCGGGTGGAACGCAACGACAAGGACGGTTTCTACGGTCCATGCGACCCGACAACGGGGATCAAGCTGCCCGTGCCGCGGTTGATGCCGCCGGACCTGATCATCCAGGATGAGCTGCACCTGATCTCCGGGCCGCTCGGCACCATGGTTGGCTTGTACGAGTCGGCGCTTGATGAACTCTGCGTGATCGAGAAGGATGGCAAAACGGTGAGGCCGAAGATCGTTGCTTCGACGGCAACCGTTCGGCGTGCGGAGACTCAGATCAGGGCATTGTTCAACCGGAATTGCGTGGACATATTCCCGCCGCCGGGGCCGGATCGGCGGGACTCGTTCTTCGCCGAGACGTTGCCGTCCACTGAGCGCAATGCCCGGCTGTACGTGGGAGTCGCGGCACAGGGCCGCAGCCCCAAGGTTGCCATGCTGCGCGTGTACCTTGCCCTGCTCAGCGCTGCCCAGAAGTGGCATGACGCGATCAAAAAGAAGGGAGTACCCATAAGCGCCGCCGACCCGTACCTCACGCTGCTGGGGTACTTCAACAGCTTGCGCGAACTTGGCGGCGCCCGGCGGCTGATCGAGGACGAAGTCCGCAACCGGCTTGAGGGGTATGGGGACAGAAAGCGCAAGGGTGAGCTGTCGGGGCTCTTCAATCGCCGTAAGATCGGCTACGAGCCTGTCGAGTTGACCAGCCGCGTGGATACGGCTCGCGTCTCCGAAGCAAAGCGCAGGCTGGCGCTACCCTTCAGCGACGACAAGCACGTTGATGTTGGGATCGCAACGAATATGATCTCGGTTGGCTTGGATATCACGCGGCTGGGGCTGATGGTGGTGTTCGGACAGCCCAAGGCCAGCGCCGAATACATCCAGGCCACTAGCCGCGTTGGGCGAGATGCGGACCGGCCGGGGCTGGTGGTGACGATTCTCAATGTTCACAAGCCACGGGACCGTTCGCATTACGAACGCTTTGCCGCGTACCACGAGACGTTCTATCGGAGCGTGGAGGCAACAAGCGTCACCCCCTTCTCGCCGCGGGCATTGGACAAGGGACTCGCTGCAACGCTCGTTGGTCTGATAAGGCATGCCCATCGACCGATGACTCCTCCGATGGGCGCAATGCAGGTGCTGGCCGAACGTACCCATTTGGATTGCTTCGTAAAGGCCCTTGCGGAAAGGGCGCAGGAGCACTCCAAGGATATGCAGAAAGACGAGCCGGAGCGGTTGCGTCTTCAAGTAAGGGGCAGATGCCAGGACCTGCTGGACTCTTGGGCCAAACAGGCACAGGATTACCAGACCCATGGCGTTGGGTTGCAATACAACCCCTATGAGGCCGGCGGTGCCAAGCAACTCCTGTACGACTTCCTCAGCCCCGAGTTGAAGACCTTGCCTCCCACTAACCCGAAGATGAAGTTCCGGGCCAATCGGTCCCTGCGTGACGTGGAAGCTGCCGTGAACATCTGGGTCAAAACCCTCGACAATGTTGACCTTGAGGATGACATCCTATGAAACCTAATGTGAAGCCTCAGGGAGAGATTCGACAGAGCCAGTTGGTGACGACATTCGGGCCAGGATCGATGGTCGATCTGCCGGATCATTCCGTATTGATAGCTGGTCTTGACGCTTGGACCGCAGGTGGAGAGCCGATCTCGGAACCCCGCCTTAGCCGCAAGCTGGCCGCGGTTGTCGGCGTTCCTTCGGTGGATCTGAGGACGCCGCCCCCAGCAGATGATGATCCCACGGCTCCGCCGAGAGGGATCGTTGCATTCCAGTTCCCGGAGTGGTTCATAGTTCAGGGGGCCGAGCCACAGGAGGAAGGCAAGTTCCGCACGCGTCTGTTGGTGCACCGGAAGTCTCTGACCAAGAGGAAGTACATCGACCGGGACCAGAAAAAGCGTTCCGTGGTACCCGTACGGTTTGTCCGTGCCTGTCGGGCCGGCCACATTGCCGACATCGACTGGTATGCCTTTGTGCACAACGGTCCATCCGATTGCGCCAAGCAAGTGCGACAACTCTTCATCGACGAGAGGGGTACAAGCGGAGACCTGACTGAAGTTTGGATCAGGTGCGAGTGCGGGAAGGCTGAACGCAGCATGGCTCAAGCAGCCGTTCTTGCCAATCATGCGCTTGGCTCATGTGACGGGGCACGCCCGTGGCTAGGTGCATTCACGAAGGAAACCTGCGGTGAACCGAGCAGGCTGCTTATCCGTTCCGCGTCCAATGCCTACTTCCCGCAGCTCATGAGCGTGATCTCGCTCCCCGACCGCGACCAGGCCATCAAGCAGACAGTGGATCGGATATGGAACTACTTGGAGGTCGTGGAGGAAATAGGCCAGCTTAGATACGAACGAAAGAAGGCCGTCGTCAGAGAGGCCCTGGATGGTTTCTCGGACGAAGAGGTCCTCGCGGAGATTCAGTCGCGGAAGCTGGGTGCAGCCAAGACCGAGAAATCCGTTAAGGTCGCTGAGCTTGAAACACTGGTCTCCGCCAAAGACGAGATTGGGGAAGATCGCCCCGATGGCGTTTTCTACGCCCGCAACTTGCCACGCAAGGTCTGGGACCAACCCTGGATGGCTCCGATTGAACGTGTCGTGTTGGTGCACCGCCTTCGGGAAGTTGTCGCCCAGGTTGGATTCACCCGGTTTGAGTCTGCCGCACCCGATACTGAAGGCGAGTTGGACATCGGGGTGAAGCGGGCGGCCTTGGCGCGAGAGGTTTCCTGGCTACCAGCTTTTGAGAACAAGGGAGAAGGAATCTTCCTGCAGTTCAACAGGGAGTCCATCAAAACCTGGTTGGGGAGAAAGAGCGTGAGTGACCGCGCAACGGAGCTTGGACTCGGTTTTGAAGCATGGCGTAAGGAGCACGCAGGCGCGAATCGTCAAGCTCCAAATCTGGCTTACCTGATGATGCATTCCTTCTCGCACCTCCTGCTCACCGCGGTGGCGCTTAGATGTGGGTACCCGGCAAGTTCTATCCGGGAGCGGATATATGCCTTCCCTGAGATTGGATACGGCGTTCTCCTGTATACCGGTACGTCCGACGCAGAAGGTACCCTGGGAGGATTAGTCCAGTTGGGCAGGCAAATTCATGAAGTAGTGAAAAGCGCCTTGGACCTCGGAATCCTTTGTTCGAACGATCCCGTGTGTGCCCAGCATGATCCGCCGAACCCGCATGAGCGGCGTTTTCTTCATGGAGCGGCCTGTCATGGTTGCTTGCTGATTTCTGAGACAAGCTGTGAGCAGCAGAACGACTTCCTGGACCGTTCCCTTGTTGTCCAGACTGTGCAGAATCTGGGCGCAGAGTTGTTCTCGGAGATTCTTGCGAATGAAGGAAGCCCTGCTTAGCCTGTCATCGACAGACCTACGGACTCTGGCTGCAGGTTTACGCAGCGGTCGCTTGGGTACCCCCTATTCGGCATCCAGCCTGAGTCGCTATCTCTCGGATGCGACGGCAGCCGCTGTGTCAGCGAACCTTCAGGAGATGGCAGATACGGGCATGCAACCGGCCGCTGCAGCATATTCGCTGGAGTTGCTCGCGTCGGCCCACTCGGAGCTCTCCTCTGTCGGAGACCTTATAGACCTAGTCCTGACGGGCCCTCAAATTGCCGGGGCTGAGCATCGAGACACGAGCGTGGTTGTCAGCGAACTCTTCCGGAAGGCGGAAGAGAGCATCCTCATTGCCGGCTATGCGGTTTACCAAGGGCCGAGGGTTTTCCATGCTCTCGCTGAGCGCATGGTTGAACGACCAACACTTAAGGTTCGAATGTTCCTCGATATCCAACGCAAGCCCGGCGACACTTCATCGTCCGCCGAACTGGTCCGGAGGTTTGCTCACCGGTTTCAATCTGAAGAGTGGCCAATCGGAAGGATGTGCCCTGAGGTATTCTACGACCCACGGGCGCTATCACCTGACCGTTCAAAACGCGCTGCTCTGCATGCGAAGTGCGTGATTGCCGATGGCCGTGACGTCTTCGTATCGTCCGCCAACTTCACTGAAGCAGCCCAGGAGCGGAACGTTGAAGTCGGGCTGCTGCTTCATTCCCCTTCAGTCGCAGTGCGCCTCACCCATTTCTTCGACGCCCTCTGTGAGGCGGGGCATTTTCTCAGAGCACTTTAACTGACGCCGCGGAATATGGTGGCCCAAAGCAGAAGTGCAGATGACCATGTGAAGGAATGTCATGCCTAGCAACAAAGTGGTGCTCCCGGCACCTACCAAAATGGAGTATCCAATGCTGCGAGGCTGCTACGTAATGCTGCACGTCGGACCGGGACTATCCCTATCCAGTGAGGGGGTATCTGGCCCGCCATCAGTCGTTGCGGGTTCCGACCGTTTTCTACTGAACGATGATTTTTGGATCGAGAGACTCGACGGTCAGCTTGCAGTCCGTATTCAGGAGTCTTGCGATCCCCCGAATTACGGAATCAACGCTGACCAGGTAGACAGGCACCTGTACGCGTTCCTTCGACGGGTGCCGGATGTCGAGGAGAGCCAGTACGAGGGGATGGACGAGCTTCATGCAGTGGTCGCGCTCTCCCGCCTGGTTCACCCAACGAGCGTTGGCGACAGGTACTGTGCCTGGGTCCTCCACTATGGTTCCTCAAGATCGGCAATCAAAGCCGTCCAGTATAGGGGAATAAGTCCAGACGCATTCATCAGCAACAGCGAGCGTGATTGGCTCTCGCTGGACGATGCCGAGACCCTTCGTCAGTTGATGCCGTGGGCTTCCAAGAAGAAGAGCATGCTTGAGCGGGTGCATCGCGCATATTGGAATCACGAGTACGCCATGCGCTCTTACTGCCTCGATAGGCGATGGCCAATCGTTGTGTCCGGTCTCGAAGCACTGATCAATGCTGGGAGGGATGATAGCGGAGGTCAATTCCGGGGACGAGTTCGACAGCTTGCCGACGTTTTCAAGATTCAGTTGTCAGATGATGAGTTAGCGAGGGCGTGGAAGTTGCGCTCAAAGCTGGTGCACGCCGAGGGGTTCCTGCACAGCTTTGTGACCATATTGCCTAAGAGTGAACATACCAAACTCTACGAGAAACTGGAGAACGTATTGCGGAGTGCTGTTAGACGCTGCCTTATCGATGCAGCTTTCAGTGACTGTTTTCGAGATGACGCGTCAGTAAAGGCTCGTTGGCCCATTTAGCTCATTGGGGGCTGTGGCTTGTGCAATTAGGCCCCAAGCTTGTTGCGCAGGTGGTACTCCTGGTGTGGCCGCCCACTCATTCCGTCGACGCACGACTCGCTGGACGACTTTACTTCGTCGATCCTGAAAAAGTGATTCTCA
>PLZC01000017.1:3210-3408 GCA_003151985.1 Acidobacteriaceae bacterium | reverse complement strand
CATGATCTCGTTTACTTTCCCAAGGGCCTCCCCAGCCGAGTTCTGTACAGGATCGCCGGCCAATGTGCTCGCCGATAGGACGCGACAATAGCGCTTGTCCGGATCGGTTTTATTGATCTTGTCTTGTTGTGGCATAGAATCCTCCTTCCGGTAAGACGGACTACTTCTGCTGTTGAGATTTCTGATGAGCGGCTTGCG
>PLZC01000017.1:0-3092 GCA_003151985.1 Acidobacteriaceae bacterium | reverse complement strand
ACTCAGTGGTCGGAGTGGTCGGTTGATTCATGATTGATTGCTCCTCTTGAGCCAGAATTCATTTTCAAACTCCCAGCTCTTTGAAAGGTTTGACAGGTCGAGGATGGAGCATTCTGTTCAAAAGAGAACACACTCAATCCGTCGTAGTCACCATCTTCATAACGCTTTCGCCATCCATCTAGATGGCTACGCCCTGGAGCAGGCCCTTGCACCGGGGGACTTCCATCTCAATTACCACGCCTCTGACCATGCCCTTGCACCGAGGGTCTTCCGCCTCAATCGCCGCGATCTTGCACCGAGGATCTTCCATCTCAATCACCACACCATCAGGCAGGCTCTTGCGCCCGGCAGCTTTGTCAGCGGGCTGAAATCGGGTTGGCGCGTTCTGCAGGACGCGGACTTCCCCGCATTGGCCGATCAGGTGGTACTTCTGCGCTGGAAACAATAGGCGGCTTCTCGGAGTTGTGCTCGGGCAATTGATCGAGCAGGACCACATTGAGCAGCGACTTGTGTACCTGAATGCGGCCGTTGTAATCGATAAGGCCGAGTTTGCGAAAGCGATTCATGAAGAAGCTGACGCGGGACCGCGTGGTACCGATCATCTCCGCCAGGGTTTCCTGCGTAATGGGAGGGATGAAAGTTTCCCGTTCTCCCGGCTTGCCAAACTCCGCCATCAACAGGAGAATCCGCGCCAGGCGCTTTTCGCTGGAGTTGAAGAGCTGATCGACAAGATCGGCCTGAGTGCGCATGCTGCGGGCCAGCAGGAATTTCAGGAACCGGTCCGAGAAGGTATGCTCCTGATGCATCACGCGGATCATCTCATCCCTTCCAATCCTAAGCGCCATGCACGGGTTTATCGCGGTGGCCGTGGCCAGGCGCAGTCCAGGCAGCGCCGCAAGCGACTCCTCTCCAACGAAGTCCCCGGCGGAGAGGAGCGTGGGCGAAACGAATTTTCTGTGAGGGCATGGAGTCACGATGTAGAATTCCGACTTGCAGAGCAGATGGTCTATCGAGGGACCTCAGCATGACTAACGAAGAGCGCAAGCGCAAGAAAGCTGTTAAGAAGATTAAAACTGCTGTCAGGAATGCCGTGAACAAGGGAGTCAGCAAAAAAGTCATTGAAGACACCGTTGGGCAGGCGATCGTTAAGGCCACGGAGAAAGTTGCGGCGAAGAAAGCGGCCGTTAAGAAAACACCGGCCAAGCAAGCTCCCGCGGAGGAGGCAGTCGCCAAGGAAGTTCCAGCGAAGAAGGCGGTTGCCAAGAAAGCTCCCGCGAAGAAGGCCGTCGCCAAGAAGCTCCCGCGAAAAAGACCGTCGCCAAGAGAGCTCCCGTGAAGAAGGCGGTCGCCAAGAAAGCTCCCGCGGAGGAGGGGGTCGCCAAGGAAGCTCCCGCGGAGGAGGCAGTCGCCAAGCCGATTTGAGCGTTGGATTCTTGGACTCTTGCCGTTAGTTGGTGAGGCGTGAGGATGAAAACTGCTTTTGGCGCGCGGTGACTGTAGACGAAAACGTAGCTGTCAAAGCACTCAGAAACAATACAGAACCACAGTTTTCAACAACGAGGCTGCAAACCATTCAATATAAAACAATTAAAAACACGTAATTTCAACAGATTTCAATAGCTGGCTGAATCTGGTTCGGGACCAGGGGGTCGGAGGTTCAAATCCTCTCTCCCCGACCATTATAAGTATATTAATATCAATCACTTACAAGGGACCTTTGCAGCGAACGCGATTTGCTAGGTCACCCAAAAAGTCACCCATAAGAAAGGGTGACCCGAGATTTGACCCAAAGCAACTCACCCAAGGCGAGTGACTCGGAGCGGGCGACTAAGGGAGAGGCTTTCGCTTGGCCGCAATCTAAGCCAAAAGCCGGAGCGACACTGTGCCCAGAGGTAATCGTATCTCTCCAGCAATCGCCGGTGCTAGGCTGGGTGTACACATACGGACACATCAGAGGCCAGTCTGAAGGGGCATAACCACAATGGCTACCAAGAGAGCAGCAGGCCGCCCGGCCCAATCGCAAACGGCGGAAAGCTATCAGCACAAGACGGCAGACAGCCCGATGCGGCCCGATGTGGGCACCCAGGCACAGTTCAAGAAGCGCAAGCCGCCCAAAACGTACCGCTATGACAATTCGCTGGACCCGGCGCTGAGTTGGGATGAAGGCAACGGCAGCCGTGGGCTGTGCGAGTGGCTGCTTGCCTGCAGCACAGACGCCGCACGGCTGCCTGCGCCGCACCGCTTCGCTGAGCCGCAGACGCTCACAGGCGCGGATGGCAAGGCGCTAGCCACTGTACACGGCCTGGAAGATGCCGTGGACCAACTGAAGGCTATTGAGCCGGCCATTCTTGAACTGGGCGGGCAAGGCGGAGCGGCTCAGCTTCGATGTGCCCACGCTGCCGCTGTTTATCCATGAGCGCCTGTCCACCAAGGCGATTCTACAAACCCTAAAGGGGCACAAGCGCGAGGGCGTGGATTCGCAGCTTGACCTCTTCGGCGATCCCCGCCACTCCATCGTGGACCAGACGCTCCGCGCTTATGAGCACCGGGACCGCTGGGTGAACCGCATGATCCTGGGCGACTCGCTGGCGGTGAGGCGCGCACCTGACAAGGACGCGCCGTGCAGTAATAGTGAGCGCACAACTCCATCAAGCGGGGATGGAAGTGGACCTGATTGCCACGCCGCTCAAGTACGGCACTGCGCAGATTATCGTGCAAAATCACTCTCGGAATTCCCGACCAAGCCTCGAAGGCGTGCACATGGCCGCGCAGGAAGTTCTCCATGCTCTGGTCGAAGAAGAACTCCAGATACAACGCCCGCGAGTAGGAAAGTGTGATCACGAAGCACGACAAGCGGCGACGGGCGCGCCCCACGGCGACTTCGCCGAAGTGCGCCCAATCGACTTGAGCCTGCTCGCCCTGGAGCATGTGCAGGCGCAGGAACGGCTCTGCTCGCCGGGGACGCAGATCGGCAACGATGCGGCGCAGTTGAACCACGCAGCCTGGATAGCCACGGTCGCGAACCATTTGGTAAATGCGCGTGGCGCGAAGCTGTGGATACTGTTCCAGAGTCTCGCGGATGAAGGGCAGGT
>PLZC01000444.1 GCA_003151985.1 Acidobacteriaceae bacterium | reverse complement strand
GATTGGGCCATGGCATCTCCCTGTTCTGCCGCCTTAAGAAGCCAAATCGCTGCCTGTACGTTATCCTCTGGAACGCCCTGCCCGGTGGTGTAAAGCGCGCCGAGAGAAGACTGCGCCATGGCATATCCTCTTTCTGCCGCCTTGCGAATCCAGTCCGCCCCTGCTGTGCGGTCTTTCGGCAAACCAAGGCCACTGTAGTAGAGCCCTCCGAGGTTGAATTGAGCTTCGGGAATATCTTGCTCCGCAGCCTTGCGGTACCAATACGCCGCCTGAGCATAGTCCTGTGGCACGCCCTGGCCACCTTGATAAAGTGCTCCGAGTCCGGCCTGCGCGGGAGCGTAGCCTTGCCCAGCCGCCTTACGATACCAGGCCTCCGCTCGAATAAAGTCTTGCGGGACGCCTCGGCCGTCTACGTAAACCACTCCGATCCTGGTCTGAGCGGAAGCGTAGCCCTGGTCGGCGGCTTTACGGTACCATGCAATCGCCTGCGTGTAATCCTGCGTCACACCTCGGCCATCCGCGTAGACGTCCCCAAGCCTGACTTTGGCTTCCGCTTCGCCCTGTTCCGCCGCCTTCTGATACCAAAACGCAGATATGGCAAAGTCTCTCGGCACACCATGGCCGTTCCAATAAAGCGAGGCAAGGTTGAACTGTGCATTTGAATAGCCTTGGTTCGCTGCTTTGAGAAACCACGCCGCCGCTTGCACGTAGTCCTGTGGCACGCCTTTACCAGTGTCGTAAAGCAAACCGAGGCTGTTTTGCGCCTTGGGATCGCCCCGCTCTGCCGCCGTGCGAAGCCGAGTAGTGAATGATCCAAGTCCAAAACGCAGCGCAATCCAATCCTTCTTCGAGTAAATCAACCACGCGATGAAAAAGATCGCGCAAAGTATGTTGACGACCTGCCAGTCTGACCGTGCCATCCGCGCTGGCATCACTGGATTAAAGAGGAGTGCGACTGCGGCAAATGCCCACGCCCACGGAGTGCTGTGTTCCGTATATCTCTTAGTAGCAAGGTACGCGGATGTCGTGCAAATGAGGACGCGTAGAAGTACAAAGACGAAATAGGGCCAATCCGACGTGGAGGCAACCAGTAGCACTACCGCGCACACCCCCAGCAGAACCATTTCGCTGTTTACGCGTATTTTCATTTGGTCCGCTTCCCTTCAGAGCCTGACTACTCGTCGGGTGATTTACATCCTAAAAAGTATACTCACCGCGATGCCTATCAAGCAGACAACTGTCAGCCGTTAAGCAACTCGGCGCTAATGACCTGTTGCCATGAGCGGTTTGGCCAGATAATCGGGCCATTCTTCTCCGGGAAGCTCAGCACCTGCGACTTCAAGCCATCACCGATCCACCCGAGCACTTCCTCGGTCGTCGCCGAGATCAGCACCGGCTGGCATCCAATGCCGTCGAGAGCCTTGATGCGTTCTTCCGCCTCGACGACGCCGAGAACATGCTCGGCCCATGACGGCTCGGCGGGAAGGCCGAGAAAGCTCACCAGCGTTGCCCAGGCCTGATCGCGCTGGTAGCCGAGTAGAATCGTCCGCCCCACGCCTCCGTTCGTGTACAACTCTTCCGAAACAGCCACCAGATGCCGCACGGGATGCTTCCGGTCTGGCAGGCTCACGGCTCCCTTGTAGCAGGAAGCGTGTTCGCCGAGTGAGACCTCCTTCACTTCGCCATCCGGGAAGGTCAGCGTGAACGTGGCCTTCTCGTGAACCGCCGCAGTGATTGCGCCTACGTCGGCATCATTGCCGAACACGCTAATCAGGTGCGCCTGTTCGTCCTCCCCCACATAGCGATCAACTCGCAACCTTATTCTGGTTGACGTCTTCTCGGTCATGCGCGTGTATTCAAGCAACCCATGACTCCGATGAGAGCCATCGCCCTGCTATCCACAATGCAGAGCGCCGATATCGTTCTGCCCACCACCGTCGGAAACGAAATCGGACTGCGGCGGATCCCGAGGTTGCAAGTTCGGAATTCAGCACCCTCTGCTGTGATCGATTCATTCCGGTCAATATCCTGTGCTTGGTCGAAGATCAATATCAGGTCGCAGTGCTGGGACCAAACAAGTAAATAACATGGATTGACATATTTCCTTGTGATATACGAGTTGTACGTGCAATATCGTTCCATAACCTGATCCGCACCTGCCGTGACATCCGGATCCGGAAGGAGAAGCGAATGCCAATCCCTGTGTCCTATGAAGGTTACGAGATTGGAACCGTGGTCATTGGCCGGCCCGGCCCGAACCAGGGTGGAAAAACGACTCACTGGTGCAGATGCAGGACGTGCAACACCGAATTCCTCCGAAGGCGTTCTGTTATTCAACAGGCTCTTAAGCATGGTCGGCATCTCTGTAAAGACTGCAAAGTGAAAAGACCGCGGTCATCCAGGAAGTCCTATGAAGGCACTGAGATCGGATGCGCATTGGTACAGGAAGATGGCGCAGATATCGGTCGCAGAACGACACATTGGTGTGTATGTCGCGCGACGAATCAGCGCTTCTTGAGAACGAAAAACGCGATTCAGCAGGCAATCAAATGGAACAAAGCAATCTGCCCGTTCTGCAAACAGCCAGCCCAGGAGCACCCGACGCGGGATCTCGTCGGTATGAAGTTCGGACTGATTACCGTAAGTTCGTTCGCGTGCCGCCGAGGACAAAACGCAAGATCAAGTGAGGACTACTGGGTTTGCATCTGTGAATGCGATCCTGGCAATAAGTTCCAAGTTGCAGGTCGATCGCTGCTTCGTGGTCGGACTAGGAGTTGTGGATGTCTCTCTGCTCCTAACCTGACAGGGCAACAATTCGGTCGCTTAACCGTCATCGCGCCTGGGAGCACGCGCGCAGACGGCCAGAGATCCTGGAAGTGCCGCTGTTCATGTCCACGTCAAACCGTTGTCGAACGTACCACAGCACAGCTTCGAGGGAAACGTGCATCGAGGGATTGCGGGTGTGTTCAAAGCGAACAAATGACGGACCGGTGGGCGCAGAAGCGCCGCACCGTCCAGGAGATCGCACAATACCGGATATTCCTCTCCTTCAAAAACTCCGCCAAGAGGCGAAAAGTAAGCATAACGCTCACGCTTGCGGAGGTCGCTGATCTAACCAGCCATCCCTGCTTTTACTGTGGCGCTCTACCTGCTCAAGTTCTGAAGGTCCCGGTTACCTCGCGTCGGGGCGCCGGGGGCACTCGTTACATCGGCACGCACCTCTATTCCAGCATTGATCGCATTGATAACTCGCGCGGCTATGAACCGGGGAACACTATCCCCAGTTGTCGTATGTGCCAGATAGCGAAGGGGTCACAAAGTTGTTCAGAGTTTGCCGCTTGGATCGAGCGCTTGCACAGCCGCCTGCAGGAGTTGCGGGCTAGATTCCTTCACGATGGCGACTCTTTGTCAGACTGAACGCAAACATCACGATGTCAATGGAGACGCCAATGCCCCGGAAAATGAAAACCGCGCAAGAACGCACGGTAAAACTCGTATTTCAGCAGATTAAGAATAACGCCCGGACTCGAAATCTCTCATTCAACATTACAGAGGCATGCGTGGAGACCCATATTTTCCAACCGTGCTCTTATTGCGGTGCTGGCCTCTCGTGTGCTAAGCAAATTCCTATTACCCGGAGCAAAGGCTCGCGAGTTCGGTACCGGGACGAGAAGGTCAAGTACAACAGCATGGACCGGGTGAACAATCAAAGAGGATACGAACCAAACAACATGACGACCGCCTGCCTGATCTGCCAAATTGCGAAGAACGATTTGAGCTTGATCGAATTCCTGGCATTGATTGCGCGACTAGGCCAGAAACTCGAGGCAATTCGAAATCTCGGCCGAGTCAATCAATGAAACGGGATTGTCGCGTTGCCTTAAATCGGAAAGACTCTTTGTTCGTTCACAACACACGCGTTGGCCGCGGTGGCCACCCTAGTCCTTGGATCGAGATTGTGTTCTTTTGTCCGGCAGCTGCGGCGCGGATGATATCAAGAATATCCTCGACCCGGCGCTGTTCAGAAAACTACGTTTTCAGATGATCGATGACAGGCTTGACGGATTCCTTCCTAACTGTGGGCTCCCAGAACTGTTCCTTTGAAAACCATACAATTGGTCTGTCCGGAGGTTGAGAATGTCATGCGACGGTCAAATTCGAGGGTTTGGACGGGAATCATCTACCTGATCAGGAATCTGGTGAACAGTAAGGGGTATGTCGGGCAAACCATTCTGACTTCGAGGAAGCGCTGGAGCCTGCATAAATCCGGTGCTCGTCGGGGCGAGGGCTTTCCAATCTATCGGGCTATCAGGAAGTACGGCGCAGAGAACTTCTCGATCAAAGTGCTTGCCTTGGTGGACCCTCAGCAGCTTGATGACCTTGAGAAGAAGTACATCAAAGATCTCAACACACACGTAGACAACGGCTGCGGGTACAACTGCGACGAAGGCGGCCGGGGTAACCGGGGATTCTTCTCCAAGGAGACAAGGCTCAAGATTAGCTCAATCCAGAAGGCGCGCTGGGAGAATAACCCGGAGTTACGCGCACTGTGGGGTGCTGCAATCAGGGCGCTACGCGCGGCTCATCCTGAGATCCTCCTGCACCAGGCTGAATCCATGAGGATCCTCCACGCAGATCACCCGGAAATCTCCCAGGAGCACGCCGAAGACATGAGAAGGTTCCATTCTGCCCACCCGGAGGTCGGCCGCAAGCACTCCCGTGACATTTGTAGGCTCTGGCAGGACGTTGATTGGCGCGCATTGGTGATCGCATCCCAAAAGCTCGGTTACTTAAAGGACCCGAAAAGAGCACAGAAGCACGGCCACGACATGACGGGAATCTGGCAGGACCCGGAATTTCATAGCAAGATGAGTGCAATTCACACAGCCCGTTATGGGGATCTGTCGGAACGACTCAAGACCGGTGCGGCTTGCCAGGCGTCTGAAAAGGTCTGTAACTGCACCGGATACAGGGGAGTGTCGAAACACGGGAGTGGCTGGGCGGCAAAGATCAAATACAGGCGCGAGACGCGTCACCTAGGCACGTATCGATGCCCCGAAGGGGCCGCAGTTGCATATAACAAGAAGGCGTTGGAGTTGTACGGCCCGAGCGCTTTCCAGAATCGGATACTTGTGGACAAGGCTGCGTAGACCACTGCGGGCAAAGCGATCGCTAGACGCAAAAACGGCTGCGAGGATGTCCCTGAGGGGCCGTTTCTGTTGATACGCGGTTGACCATGCGATCAATATAGGAACGATTGATACCGATGAGCTATCGTAGCGCTTCGGTCTTGTCCAGTCTGGTGCATGTTGCTCGGTACGCGCAGTCT
>PLZC01000295.1 GCA_003151985.1 Acidobacteriaceae bacterium | reverse complement strand
GGACCGACGCCGAAGAAATCGGCATCCAGTTAAAAGAGAAATTCCCTGCACTTGATCCCTTGACAGTCCGCTTTACGGATTTGCACCGCTATGTCACCGAGTTGGAAGGCTTCGCCGACGACCCTGCCAAGTCCAACGAGTCCCGGCTCGAAGCCATTCAAATGGCGTGGNNCGTGGCACGAAGAGTTCGAGGACGCGCAGGGATAATTCACATCTACCCACCAACGCGCCACCAAGAGTAAAGACCGTGTCTGCTCCTTTCCTGGCAAAAGTTACGCTTACCGCTATCGCGGCCGGCCAAGGCCTGGCTCCGTTATTCATTGACCTGAACCGAACCCATGCGACCCACCCGCAATGGACGGGTCATGCCCGGTTTCATGTTGTTTGGCAGACCTTTGCCGCGACGCTGTCCGCGGCAGTGACGCTTGCCCTCATCTGGTGGTCAGGCCACGCCGAAAATCAACGCTTCTACCTTGCCGCGGTCCTAACCGCTATTCCCCTGGCTGGATTTCTGATTGCGCTTTGGTCGCGTCCCCTGTACGGCGGCACATTGCACGACCCTCACGGGATCCCTCCCCTGCGGATTCGTACTCGTGCCGGAGTGGTTGAACTCGACCTCAACGCCGCCATTGTTACCCTCGCCGCCATCCTCCTCACGGGAGCGGTAATTCTCTTCTGAATACAGCCCCTGCGGGCTAAAGCTTCGGGCCGAGAATTCCCTGGACAGAGGTTTCAATCTCCGCATAAAGCCAATCTAATCAACGATTTCTAAACGNNAAGAGCAATAATATGCTTGACAGACTTCCGATCTCCATCGTTTACGAAACGAGGTATTGATCGCAATGAAAGCCTTCCTAGATGGAAGCGGCGACAAGGCGAGTGATTTCTTGGTCCTCACTGGCGTTGCAGCCCAAGACTACCTGTGGGATAGGTTCGAACCGGGTTGGAGTGAAGTTCTTCAAAATAGATCACCTATCGCATCTCAACTCCATACGGTTGATCTCTTAGCTGGAGCCAAAGAGTTCAGTCGAACCAATGGTTGGACTCAAGAGAAATGCTGGGCTCTTCTTTGGGACTGCGTGAAATATGCCCAAACCTTAGACAAGCTGGATTTTCGCGTTTTTACTTGCACCATTGATATGGGAGCTTACCGAGAACTGAAGGCTAAGGGGAACAGATTGCCCGGCTACTATGCCATGTGCAGCCGATTCTCTCCCGAATTGATTCTCAAGTGGTATTTAGAGAAGATGAATATCAACTCTCGATTTTCTTGGAGACTTTCGCCCGGAAAACCTACCGGCCCAAATCGATCTCGTCCCGCTCCCACACCGCTGCATCGAAGCTGTGCTCGCAGGTGTAACCCTCGGCCAGGTAAAGCTCGACGGCATGCGTGTTGGCTTCCGTAACGGTCAGAGATATCTCGCTTACGCCTTGCCGCATGAAGCTGAAGGCGGCGATTGACAGCAGCATTCGGGCCAGCCCGCAGCGCCGGTAGCGGGGATGAACGCAGACCTGGGTGATGTGGCCGCTCTGCGGGNNTCGTTGATCAGGCTGTCGGGATGGTCGCGATACGCCTCGGAGATCAGCCGGCCGGCTGGGTTCAAGTCCTCATCGCGCCAATTACGGAGCTCCAATTCGCGAGGCAAATCCAAACCCGGCATGCTTCTGATTTCCTTGAGAGACTGCGCCATGAAGAGACGCCGGTAGATCTCAAAGCCTGCCTCGCGGAAAACTGCCGCGTGGGAACCTGCCGGATGCAGCAGCAATTGCGACTCGACGCGGTCCACCTGGGGCGAGTTTAAAAGCAATTCGAAGAGGTGGCGCAGCAGGGCCTCCTCGATTTCGTGGGCTGTACCGGCCCCCGAGTGGGAGCCTGACGCGGAACGGCTGCTGTGGCTGGGAAGGGCAAAAACGTCCCCAATGACGGCTTTGGTTTCCTCATAGACGCAGAAGGCATAGCCGGTAACGTGGCCGGCATCCAGTGCCGCATACCCGGGCAGCATGTGATTGTCGAGATACTGCATCAGCAGTCTGGCCGAGGCGTGATAATCCCAGTGCAGGCGGTGTTTCCACACATCGCCCTCGGCCTCCAGCACAGGGCGCATCACAGACGCCGCAAAGTGCCGCAGATCAAGGATCTCGATGGAAACGCCCAATGCCATATCTTTCCCTTTCTTTTTGACGTGGACTTCCCGGCGATGAATGCTACCCGCAAGGCTCCCGAGTGCCTTCGAATGCATTCCGCCTTCCGCCCACTGTGACACGAGTTGCGATCCGCCGCAACCTGGGTGTGAATTTTCAGTCTAGAGCGGCACAGAGTCATCGTACTTTAATCGACAGTGTTCAAGCCGCCATTTTCTTTCCTCCGNNCCCGGCGGCGCAGTACCATCGCGGGAAAACGCAGGAAAAGAGCCGTCTGGCTGCGTCGCGTCCACCTTGCGTCAGGCTATGAATTTGCGTTACCGGCTGCCCACCAGGTAGATCACCAGCCCCTGTTCCGGCCAGGTGAAGAGCTGTTCATGCGGCCGGCCTTCCAGGTATTCCTCCAGCGCAGCGGTGGTGTGCAGGTCCACACCGCCTCGTCCGGCCGGCCGCACCACAAGCAAGTGTTGCGCGTCGGGTACGCCGGCCTCCTCGTAGTTGACGACCTCGTGGTTTCGATAGAACGCAAGCCCGTACTCCACATCGCGGCGAACGCGAAAGACCGCAACGGTTTCCACTCCGGGAGCCACCGCAGCCAACTGCGCGGCAAGGGGACGCGCGGAGTACGTACGGTCCAACAGGTGAATAACCCGCTTGGTCGATTCAATAGCCGGGATGCCCAAAAACGGTCCCACCCCATAAAGAAACAGAACCAGCACAACCATTACTGCTGAAGTAACGAGGCGCAGCCGGGCCACGCCAAAGCCCTTTACCACCACAAGGATCAACAACGCCGCACCGAACGCCGCCACCAGTGCGGCGGCCATGGCGTTGGCTGGCGGCATTTGCCGCCCATGGACCACAAACCAGGGCAGCAACAGCGCACCCATGGTCATTACCCCGGAAAGCAGCGCATGGCCCACAAGGACCCAGCGATTCAACCCCGCCTGCCTGCGGCGGAAAAGGTAGTCTCCGGTAAGGATCGTGATGGGGGGGATCGAGGGCAGGATATAGCCCGGCAATTTGGATTGCGAGAACGAGAAGAAGAAGATGGGGATAAGCGCCCAAAGCACCAGGAATTCCGGGAAGGCATCCCCGGGGCCGCCGGCGCCAGGCTTGCAGTTATTGGCCTGGCGCACCCGCCACTCCCCCAGCGAGGTCTGAATGCCGTCCGCCAGCGCTCGCAACGCAATCACAGTCCACGGCATTACCGCCAGCACCACAACCGCCAGGTAATACCAGAAAGGCTCCGGGTGTTGGTAGCGATTGGTGGCAAAGCGCT
>PLZC01000417.1 GCA_003151985.1 Acidobacteriaceae bacterium | reverse complement strand
GTGGCGTCAAGTAAATACCCCTAATTGAATATTAACAATCCGCAATCTGCACACGCAGATTTCAGCCTGTTTTGAGGCGAAAAAGCCATTTTCTGCGACCCGAAATGAACCTCGTTCCCTGTTCCCTGCTTTACCTAATTGCCGATCACGTCGATCGCCGCCGTAATGGTCTTTGGCGGCATGCAGGCGTCCTGGTCGCAGGCCTGGAACCGTAGCTTGGCCTCGACCAGGTGATCGCCCGCCGTAGCCACCATATGCGCCTCAATGGTGAACTCACCGGTGTAGACATTTAGCTTGGTTTTGGGGTCGATGGGCAGAACAAAGTCCGTTCCCGCTGGATAAATGGCCTGCTCCAGCCGCACGCCGGAACCGGCAGGAATGGAAAGCGCTGTAGGGATAAGATAGTCGTCCTTGGGCACATGCGAGTTGATGTGCAGCCCTGGCGCGATGCGGAAGTGCAAAACAACGGTGCTGGCCTTGCCGGCGGGAATCGCCACCTGCTCCGGGAACAGATATTCAACCGCCGCCTGCTTGTTGATTGACCGTGCAGGCGTGTCGCCGGCCAGCACCTGCCCATGCGCCACTGCCAACGCCAATGCCAGCACGGACGCCGCGCAAATCCTCGCTCTCCAGTCAATCATCGATCCTCGCACCACTTCAGCCCCGCTAACTCGCTAACTTGCTAACTCCGCTAACTCCACTATCCTCATATCCCCAGCGCTTTCTTGATATTGCCTTCAATCTCATCCTTCGAAGTCAGTCCCAGTTGCGTTGCCACGATCGTACCGTCGCGGTTAACGAAGAATGAGGTCGGCAGCGAATCAAGCCCGCCGTAGGACTGGCTCAAACTATCGCCTTCAATCAGCACGGGATAGTCCATGTGCATCTGCTGCACGAACTTGGCGATATCCTTCTTTTCCGTGTCAAACTTCTGCGGGTCGCCGCGGTCGATGTCGTCNNTCAGCCACGGCGTCTCGATCTTGCACGGTGCGCACCACGTAGCCCAGAAGTTAATCAGCAGCGCCTTGCCCTTGTAGCCGGCCAGCGAGACCTTCTTGCCGCTCAAGTCTTCGAGCGAAAAGGGAGGCGCTGACTTGCCCTGGAGCGGAGAAACATATTCCGGCACATCCCCGGCGCGGGCCACAAAACCATCGATTGCTGTCGAGGCCTGCCGTCGCTCGGTGGCTTGCTTGCGGTATTCCCAGTTGGCCCAGCCCGCCCAGGCAAAAACAGCCATGATGAACAGAACAACGCCAAGAACCACTGTGTTGCGCTTCACGGGGATAAGACCTCTCGATTCC
This sequence comes from Acidobacteriaceae bacterium, assembly GCA_003151985.1. GTDB lineage: Bacteria > Acidobacteriota > Terriglobia > Terriglobales > Acidobacteriaceae > Telmatobacter. The sequence goes on along the minus strand of PLZC01000417.1, from coordinate 2,893 downwards.
GATTGTACGAGTTAGCGCGCACAAACGGAACCAACCATTAAATGGCCGGAAGCAGACAATCCGGCTGAAACTGATACCATCAGAAACCAATGAACGACATTCCTGAAGCAGATAGCCCTGAAGCGGGCAGCCCAGCCGCTCGTTGCCTTGAACCGGCCGCCCTGGTGCGCACCGAGGCGGCGGCCCTTGAGGCACTTGCCAAGCGCCTTGAAGGGCCGATGGCAGAGCCCTTCCAGCGCGCCGTCGACCTGGTGGTCCGCTGCGGCGAGGGAAACGGCCGCGTGGTCGTTACCGGGATGGGCAAGAGCGGCATTATCGCGCAGAAGATCGCCGCCACGTTGAGTTCCACCGGCTCAGCGGCCCTGTTTCTGCACCCCGCCGAAGCGGTCCACGGCGACCTGGGCGTGCTCATGCCGGGAGACTTGGTGGTGGCACTCTCCGCCAGCGGCGAAACCGAGGAGATTCTGCGCCTGCTGGCGACCCTGAAACGCAAGGGCGATGCGCTAGTGACTTTCTGCTGCAACCTGAACTCGACCCTGGCCCAGGCCAGCGATGTGGCCCTGGACTGCGGCGTGGAGCGCGAGGCCTGCGCCCTGAATCTGGCCCCCACCGCCTCCACCACCGCCATGCTTGCCTTGGGCGACGCCCTCGCCATCGCCGTCAGCCTGCGCAAGGGCTTCCGCGCCGAGGATTTCGCCGAACTCCACCCCGGCGGCAAATTAGGCAAGCAGCTAGCCAAGGTCCGCGACCTGATGCATAGCGGCGATGAGGTCCCGGTGGTGTCCGTAAACACTCCCATGACGGACGTGATCTATGAAATGTCGAGTAAGAAACTTGGCGTCACCACCGTTCAGGAAGCCGGCCAACTACTTGGCGTGATCAGCGACGGGGACCTGCGGAGGCTGCTGGAGCGCGAAGGCGGCGCCGCCCTGAGCCGAACCGCCGGCGAAGCCATGAACCCCCACCCCCGCACGATTGCAGCGGGCGAGTTGGCCGCCACCGCCTTGGCGATTCTGGAAGAGCGCAAAATAACCTCGCTGGTGGTGGTGGACGCAGGACAAAATGTAGAAGGTGTGCTGCACCTGCATGATTTGTGGGGCGTGGAACTGATTTAGAAAACAAAGAGATCATGGTCAGGGATCAGATGTCAGAACGGAGAGTCAGCCTTGGAAGAAGAGCCCAGGTTTGAGCAAGTTCGTGCAGAGATCGAAGCAAAGCAGAGATCAATTCTCTGGGAAGACGGGCTAAGAAATGGCAGGAGCGTCGACGAGTTCCTCTGGAGGGGCGACCCGAAAGCAAAGCCGATTCAAAGAGCAGGACTGGTTGTTTTTGCTCTGACGTTCTGACTGTTGGGCGTCATCTTCATCGCTGTGTTCTGGGCCAAGGACGAGTGGGGTGGGCGCTTTTTCGGGACAATTATTGGATCAGCCTTTGTGCTTCTCTCCATTCGCCTCTTGTTCAACGCCTTTCGTAAGTCGAAGACTCTCCGCGAGGATGAAAACAACAGAGAGGAATAACTTGCCAACTCTTCCCAATTCCTGCCGGGTAGCCCTCATCACCGGCGCTTCCAGCGGCTTTGGCTTGCTAACTACCGTAACCCTGGCTCGGCGCGGCTGGCACGTGCTGGCCACGATGCGCGATATTTCCCGGCGCGAAAAGCTGGAGGCAGCGGCACAGGCCGCCGGTGTTCTCGACCGAATCGAGTTTCTCGCCCTCGACGTGACGAAAGCCGAGCAGATTGCCGAACTTTCCGCCTCGATTGCTGCCCGCCCGTCGCGGCTTGATGCGGTCATCAACAACGCGGGCTTCGCCATGGCCGGGCTCGCTGACGATGTTTCAGACGCAGAACTGCGGCAGCAATTCGAGACCAACTTCTATGGCGCGGCGGCGGTGACGCGGGCGTTTCTTCCTCAGTTGCGGCGGCAGGGATCAGGCCATGTGGTCTTTCTCTCCTCAATTTCCGGTCGCATGGGCTTTCCCGGCGTAGGCAGCTACTCTGCCTCGAAATTTGCGCTGGAAGGCTGGGCGGAGACGCTGCGCTTCGAGATGAAGCCACTGGGAATTCAGGTGGTTCTGGTGGAACCGGGGGCCTTTGAAACGGATATATGGACGCGCAACGCCAACATTTCCGCGGGTACGCTGAACCCGAACTCCCCCAACGCCGCGCGCATCGCAAAGTGGCGGGTCCGCATGGAGTCGACCAAGCCCAAGGCCAATCCGCAAACCGTGGCCGACGGCATCGCGCACATTCTCGACAACCCGCGGCCGAAACTTCGCTACGTCTTCGGAACGGATGCGAAGATGGGCCTTTTGCTGCGCAGCCTGCTGCCCTGGAGCTTTCTGGAGCGGTTCCTGATTAAAGCCAGCGGCATCAGTGGATAACTCGGCCCCGCCGGTCCGGCTGGCGCGAACATTTAGAATGGACTCTGCATTCATAGCCCCTTCGCCGAGATACCGGCGGGAAAGTATGCACTTATCTCTATGCAACGCTGGTCCAAGCTCTTCATTCCTACTCTTCGCGAGGCCCCGGCAGACGCCGAAGTGGCCAGCCACAAGTTCCTCATCCGCGCCGGCTACATCCGCCAGCTCGGAGCGGGCATCTACAACTATCTCTTTCTCGGCCAGCGCTCGCTGAACAAGATTATCGGCATCGTGCGCGAGGAGATGGACAAGATCGGCCAGGAGTTCTTCCTGCCTTCGATTTTGCCTCGCGAACCCTGGGAGCAGAGCGGCCGCTGGACAGGCATGGGCGACAATATGTTTCGCCTCAAGGACCGCAAGGGCGCCGACCTGTGCCTGGGGATGACGCATGAAGAGATCATGACCACCATCGCCCGGAGCGAACTGCGCAGCTACAAGCAGTTGCCGCAAATCTGGTATCAGATCCAGACCA
>PLZC01000025.1 GCA_003151985.1 Acidobacteriaceae bacterium | reverse complement strand
AGCTCTTCGCCTGCCTGTATTCGGCGGCGTCGGCGGAGGTGTAGTCCGGTCTGGCTTGCAACCACTGCACATGAACATCGACTCCGTTTTGCGGTATCGAGCCCTCCAGAGGAGGTTCCAGGTACTTCTTGGATAACTTGTTAGCGCGGGCTATACGTGCGCCGATGTTATAGCGCTGTTGAAAGTTGATGTACTCAATGAGATCGCCGCCCACTTTCTCCGCAGGAATCGAGTTGCCGAACATTTCAATTCCAGCCAACTGGGGGATCGCACCCTCCACTGGCATCAATCTCTTACGAAGATATTCGTCAATGCTGGGAACTAATGGCGCCGTCACCATATCAGGGGTCTGAACTGTAATTGCCTCTCCTATACATCCTCAAGCTAAAAGGACACCTTCAATTGTACATGGGTTGCTTGAAATCATCGACTTCTTCTCGCGACACTTTCGAGAGAAGTCCGCCGCCCCCGAGTTCTCAAGTTCGCCGCATCGAACAAGGTGGATCGTGCAACGGGGTGGTGGGTTGTCGAACCTGGAGAGCCGGCAGGCGCTGGACCAGGTGATCTAAACTGGCAGATGCGGTGTGTTCCTTAGCCTGACAGGGGAGCTGTACGCCAAGCTCAGGACTCGATGAGATGAGTGGTGGAGGGTAGCGGGATCACTTACGGCAGGGCTGCGGCTGCGTTTCAAAAGGCTTGGGAGACCACACAAGTCGATGGGAAGACATTCTCCGGGGAGGAAATTGAAAAGCTCACGTTCACCAGTTCCCCTGAGGGTTGGAAGATTGTCCGAGAAGAGGAACTCAATATCATCAGAGCGTCCAGACGCCGATCGCACTGGTCCGTGACGGGCGACAATAAGAAGTACCGGGCCGACAAGTAGTTGACGCCAGACAGTATGTAACGAAGATGAGCGGTTTCAATGAATTGCAGCTTGCAATTGTCAGGGTTCACCACGGGGAGAAACACTTTCCCACGGCAGCCCAGCTTGTTGGTCACAAGCACTTGCCAGGCCATTGTCGGCTATCTCCCAGACAAAACGAGGTCTTGAAGCTGTTCGCCGAAGGAAACAGCGTCAAAGAGGTTTCCATCTTTCTGGGCTTGAGCGCAAAGACCGTCGAGGTACACAAGAGCAATCTCATGGAGAAGCTGAGCATCCACAATAAGGCCCAGCTCGTCATGTACGCAGTCCGGCACAAGGTTGTTTCAGGGTCTGGCGAAGCGTGAGGCCAAGTGATGAAGCTGAAGGTTGAACAGCTTGACTCGTTAAGAACCGCCCCAACGGAGGTGGATGGGAGTACGATAGTGCGCAGCCGAGAAGGCAAAATGGTAATCCTGGCTACAATGCTCGCGAATGCACGCGAGGGAGGAGGGAACCATGAAATTCAACATCTACGCTCTGGCCGTGACATCGGCAATACTGTGTGGGCTGGTTATGCTGCTGGTGACGATAGTCAACTTTGTCTGTGGGAGCTACGGTCAGCAATTCCTTCAGACAATGTCATCTGTCTACCCCGGATACCATGCAACTCACAGCGTTGTACAAGTCATCGTCGGGACTCTCTACGGAGCCGTAGAAGGGCTCATCGGTGGCGCTGCCTTTGCTTGGCTTTACAATTGGCTTCACGATCAGTGTGCTAAGCTCGGCTTCTGAGCAACAAAGGGTCTGCTGATCCGCATGAACGATTCGGCAACGATGCTGGTCACTCAGATACGCTAAACCGGCAGAGCGGATATTATCGTTAGTTGCTCTTGGCTATGAGACAGTCTTCGGCACGCCTACTTGGGAGTTCTGTCTCCACCTCTATATGGCGTATCAGGAGGGCTACAAGAAACGCAATGCCAGGCTGAACCGGCGCTTGGCAAAGGCCGATTCGGAAAACGCACCAACCAAACCTCGATACCGAGGATACGTGTCATAAGCCACAGGGCGCCTTCGGGCGCCTTTTGTTCGTTAAGGGGTTTCCTCTATCCTCTTCCACCTGACAACTCCATAGGATGTTGTTGTACCGGAGAATCGATGAGAAAGTTCAGCGAGATCACACTGAAGGTGATTGTTGAAAGCAAGGATTGTCGGTGATAGCTTNNAATCGCCAAGGCACTCACCGACGCCGATTACTCCTCGAAAGTCGGCAAGTGTTGTGAAATCTGATGCAGCAGCAGTGGAGCTGGTTGGGACTAAATCGTCTGCGTTGCAGAATCGACTGTGATTGATAAAGCTGCACGCGCCCAGCTAAATCTGGATTTCATGGCATCATACTCTGCCCCTTCTTTTAGAAATGTAGCTGTGCCTTTAATCAGGAAGCCAGTCCCTGGCCCTTGCAACCCCTGTACCTTGCTGCTGCCTAAGGTCACCAGAACCTGGTTATTGACTGCAATGTTGGCCTCCGTCTTGTGAAAGTACCCAGCTGGGATCAGCAAGCGGCCACCTTCGGAGACTCGTACGTAGCTGTTCCAAGTATTCACCATATGCGGGCCATCCGGACCCAGGGTGGCAATTGCGACGACGCCATCCTTTTTAAGCACTTCGAGTAAGGTTTCTGGAAGGTTCACTCGTACTCTCCGTAATGTCATTCTTTCGGTCTATCGGTGAATCATCCCGGCGGCTGGATCATCCAAGTAGGTCATGCAGTCAATCCAAGCGTTCATATTCTTCCCATAGAAGTCCGGGAATCCGAATGCTTTGGCGAACTCCTCATGGAAGGACTGCCAGTCGCCAATTTTGTTGCAGTCCAGAGGCCCTGTCTTTGCTATCATGCTTCAACGATACCTGCTTTTCGTGTATGACCACCAACAGGAAGTAGGGACGAGCCGAATCACATTTATGCATTGAAAGCCCGGAAACTGCTCGGCGAACATGGGGTCGTGTCCAGTTTGGCCACGAATCTTCCGCGGCTTCACTGGAGCACCGGCGATCCAGTTTTTGACGACTCCCCATCCAGCGGAAACAAGTCCAGGGAGTCCATAGTCCAGCCCAAAAACGCGGCCAGAAAAGTGTGGCGCTGGGCGGAGGTCAGTCGCAGAAAATCGCTGACCAAAGACATAAGCCGGAAGATGGCAGAACTTTCATCGAGGCCGGCTATGTCCCGTGTGTTGGCTAGTCCACCTTCACCGCGATCAGAGCGGAGACATGCGGGTTGAAGGAAGCACTGCCTGCGTAGGAAGCCGTAATGTCATGGGTTCCTTTACCCAGGCTCGCTGTCGTGAAGGCTGCCTTGCCGTTCGCCAATGTGCCGGTTTTGAGGATCCTGGCTCCATCCTTGAAAGTTACGGCGCCGGTTGGTTCGCCGGAGCCAGGTACGCTAGGCGATAGAGTGGCCGTGAATGTGATCGACTTGCCTGCTTTTACGATAGTGGCACTGCTCTTCAGGGCAATGCGTGAGCCACGCTGGTTGAGGAGCAGAGAGAGTGCCGAACTGTAGTAATCGGAGACCATCACGTCCGGGGCGCCGTCCTCATTGAAGTCGCCGACGCTCACCCAGTACGGATCTGCGCCTGCTCCATAGGCAACCGGGGCGGCAAAGCTGCCATCTCCCTTGCCTTCGAGCAGGAAGATGTTTTCGGTGAAGGCAGAGTCAACGAAGTCGGTATTCACGGCGAGAATGTCTTCGATGCCGTTGCTACGGAAATCGCCTTGCGCAAGATAGGTTACCCTGCCGTTCGCGTTGTAGGTGGCAGGGGCGTGGAATGTTCCGTCCCCTCTTCCCAGCAGGATGCTGACGTTGTTGCCGCCGACCGCCAGGTCGATGTTTCCGTCGCGGTTGAAATCGCCGAATGCAACCACGTTCGGTTTACTGCCGGCGGGATATTCTTTGGCGTTTTCGAACGTACTATTTCCGTTGCCGAGAAGAACGCTCACATTGTTGCTGCCGTTGTTGGCGGTGACCAGGTCGATTCTGCCATCTTTGTTCACGTCATGGCAGAGAATGAAGAAAGGATTTGAGCCGAGGTTGTAGGTCACTGGACCGCTGTATGTGGCGTTGTGCTGGTTGAGATAGATGTCGACTTCGTCGCCATCCAGCACGGCAAAGTCGGAGTACCCATCGCGGTTGAAATCTCCGGCACAAAGGTAATTTGGCTGATTAGGAATCTCTAGCGTCGGCTCGGTTGTGAAGTTTCCATGGCCGTCGTTATAGGTAATTTCGACTCCATCTCCGAATTGATATACGGCGATCCCGGGCTTGCCGTTTCCGTTGAAAGAACCTCCGGCGAGAACTGACACACCTGGGCCTTCAGGGGACTCGCGCGTCACAACGTTGAAGTCGCCCTTTCCATCACCGAAAAGAGCCGCGACCGAGCCTACGCTGGCAGCTTCGTTGCCTACTGTTTCAACCGCCAGATCGAGGTGACCGTCCCCGTTGAAGTTCGCGGCAAACATCTGGCCGGTGTACTGCCCAATTTCAACTGAGGCTGGCGCATGAAGAACACCGCCGCCGATGTTCATGAGGATATTGACCCCTGATTTCGCGGCTACGGCCACATCGGGTTTCCCGTCTCCGTTGAAGTCTCCAATGCTCAGCAGGCCCGGCGTTGGAGTTTGCAAATCGGTTTCCAGAAAGCCGGTGAGATAGTTGTTTGGCGAAGCAGCGAAAACTCCGTTGCCTTTGTTGAGCAGGACGGTGAGGGAGTTACTGTAAGCATTGCCCGCAACCAGGTCCTGTTTGCCATCGCCGTTCATGTCCGCAGCGGCCAGCCATACCGGGAAAAATCCGGCGTTGTAATAGGTCGGGTTGGAGAAGGTACCGTCGCCATTGCCCTCAAACAGAGTTACGTTACCCGGGAAGCCCATGAAGCCATAGTTACCGACGACCAGGTCGAGTTTGCCATTTCCGTAGATGTCGGCAAGCACCGGCTGACCTTCAGAATCCGCGCCCCCACCATCATAAATAAACGTCTGTTCGCGAAAGGTGCCGTTTCCGTTGCCAAGGAAGGCCTCCGCGAAGCCACCCGTGGAGGTTGAGACTACGTCGAGGTGACCATCATTGTTCAGATCGCCCACGACGAGCGGGCCCCCTGCCGCGCCGTTCAGGGCAGTGGTCATGACGGGAGCGTGGAAGCTGCCGTTGCCCGTTCCCAGCAACACGGTGAACCCCACGGAAGTCTTGGTTGCGGCGCTCAGGATNNAAAAGTGCCATCGCCCTTGCCGAGATAGATCAGCACTTGAGAGTTGCCCGGTTCCAGGACTACCAGGTCAGGGTTGCCGTCGCGATTGAAGTCTGCGGTGAGGATGGGATGCGAGCCCGCGCGCAAGGTGGCAACGGTTTTTGCCGGTTTGAACGTTCCGTTGCCATTGCCGAGCAGGATGGAAACAATGCCATTGAGGTTGCTGGCGAAGACATCCTGCTTGCCATCATGATTCGCGTCGGCAACAGCGGTATATTGAGCGGGGCCTCCCGAGGGATATGTCGCAACTGGCGGGAAGACGGGAGAAGCCGCGTGAACCGCGCTCACGAGCAGCAGGGCAAGCAGGCATGCTGCGACGGCAACGCGGGTGAAGGTGGAGAAAAAACTTGTGAGGAGTGTAACAGGACGTGACAGACTTTGCATGGGCACTCCTTTTGGAGCCTCAGGTGAGAAGGTTTCGGTTGTCGTCCTTGAAGGTGGCGAGTTGTGGGAGGTTGTCCGCTCGCTGCGGATTATATGCGCGGGATTTTGCGCTGTCAAAATGAAAAAAACTGTGCAAGAAATTGTGCGCGGCTAATTATTTAGCGATCGAGTACTTAGGTAGCGCCGAGGTTACGGAACAATTATTGGGAAGACCCACTTAGCCCTCCAACCGCACAAAACTCCGAGAAGGGTGTGATTGGCCCATGCCGATGCGAAGGGGATGAGCCTCAGCCCTCAGATTAGGGCTGGCCTCAGCTTTCGATTCGAGCTCTCTCCGGCTAGCCCATACGTCTGCCAGCCGTAGGTATGCTAATCTGAGCGCGCATTCATTCCGAGGTTGCCATGCGTTACAACCGTTCAGTTCCCCCCTGTCCAGTGATTCCTGTCCTCTTCTACCCCGACCCCAGCGTGGCGGCGGAATGGCTCGGCAACGCATTCGGTTTTGCTGTACGGTTACGTATCGCCAATCACAGAATCCAAATGCGCGCCGGTGAGGGCTGCTTAACAATCGCCGAGGGCGAAGTCGTCCCCAACCATTTCATCCTTGTGCAGGTACGCGTCGAGGACGTGCGCGCGCATTGCGAGCGCGCCCGATGGGGAGGCGCCAGAATTCTGACGGAACCGACGGATCACATGTATGGTGAACGGCAGTACAATGCGGAAGACTTTAATGGCCACCGATGGGACTTTACTGAGACGTTAGCAGACGTAGATCCGGAAAGCTGGGGCGGCACCTCAGTGAACCTCTGACCTTCGTTTATAAAAGCAAATGGCTTCAGCTATCCCAAGCCAACGCATCATCGCCAGGACACTCGCCGAGTGCTGGATCGGTAACCGAAAGTCGGCTAGTCTCCCCAGATCGAGCAGGACGTAATCTTGCCCTGACATTCTGGTTTTGGCGGCATCTACTTTGTTCAAGAACCCTTACCTTTTGGAACAGCCGGATCGGGGAGATCTGGCCTCTGATTCGATTGGGTTTGCGNNGCGCTGCTCAGGCTGGTTTCTCGGGAAGTCTTGCCTTTTGTTCGTGGAGAACACGCCAGACAGTGGCTGCGGAAACTCGATGGCCCTTCGCTATCTCACGAAGACTCTGTCCCTGGCAGCGGTCGCGTTGGATTCCGGCGTGGTCCAGCTCCAGCGGGTTGCGGCCGATGTG
>PLZC01000460.1 GCA_003151985.1 Acidobacteriaceae bacterium | reverse complement strand
CTGTACTAAGGCAGCTACCCCACTGACGATATCAATGCCTGAGAAGCCATTCGGGAACTAGTCCTAATTCCTAGTCCCTGTTTTTCACTCCGCGCCGAAGATGCGGCGGAAGAAGCGGCCTACACTGCTCAAGAAGCCGGACTTCTTCTTGGCGGCCGGCGGCTTGGCTGGGGAATTGGCTGGAACGGCGGCGGCTGGAGCTGGTTCCGCGGCGGGCGAGGGCGTCAGGGCGGCGGTGCTGGAATAAACCAACGGTTCGATGGGTGCCGGTGGCTCGCTGGATAGTCTCACTGGGCTCGGCGCGGGGGGCGGGGTTGGGGCCAGGCCCTCGCTTTGGGCGAGTGGAAACTCGTTGCCTTTGGGTGCACTGGGCGGGCAGCCGCAGGGCTCCTTTTCCTGGTCGACTACCGCATGGACGTCGCCGTGCTGGAACATGACGCGCTGGCCTGGCTGCACTCGATATGTGCCGTTGTCAAAGACGCTTGTAAACAGCACATAGGGCGTGTCGCCGGGGACACTGGCGACATTATCCACGCAGGTGTCGCCGTGCTGGGCGAGGCGGACCTTGACATCGGCCGAGCCGGGGCCGCCGATGAGAATGCGGAAATCCGGGGTGAGCAGGATGTCGGAGTTTCGGCCGGTGGCGAAGCTGGCTTCGATGGCCCCATGGTCCATGGAGATCATCAACCCCGGAATTTCGCCGGCGGGGACGCTGGAGTCCTTGGCGAGATTGACCGTGGTGGAGGCGCACACGCGCAACACGCCGCGAAGAGGCAGATTGACCTGGGTGGTTTCGGTACCGGAAGTGATGGCGCCGCTTACGGCGATGACTGCCTTGCCCTGGGAGACCTCGAGTGCGCCGGTGACTTTGGCTGCCCTATCGGGGTTCTTGCTGTCGAGCGGGACGATGGCGATGGGGGATGCGGGGGGCGGCTGGTCGGGTTCCTGGGCGGGAAGCGTGGGCGCGAATAGCAGGGCTGCTGCCAAGACGAAGCTTATACCGAGTGAAGTGGCCGTGAAAGACGAGCGGGAGTCGGGGTTTGTGGCTTCCCACCCTTGCGTAGAAAAAACGCAAGGATGGGGCACCCGGCGTTTGTGGGGAACCAACCAACGCAAATCTGCTTTTGTGCTTTCCCAGGTCTCAGAATCGAGACCTGGGGCACCCAACATTTGAGCTTGCGCTATGACGCCCGACGCTACTTGCATGTTGGCTACATTCCCAGGAAGTTGCGGATCATCTGGTGGCCACCTTCGGTGAGTACGCTCTCGGGGTGGAATTGCACGCCTTCGATGGGCAGGGCGCGGTGGCGAAGTCCCATGATGACAGATCGGCCGCCATTGGGGGCCGGCGTGCGGGCGGTGACAGTGAGTTCGGCCGGAAGCGATTCCTCGGCGACAATCAGCGAGTGATAGCGGGTGCATGTGAGAGGGGTGGACAGGCCGGCAAAGATGCCCTTGCCATCATGCTGGACCGGGCTGGTTTTGCCGTGCATGAGATGCTGGGCGCGCACCACCTGGCCGCCGAAGGCTTCGCCGATGGCCTGGTGACCCAGACAGACGCCGAGAATGGGCGCTTTGCCGGCCATGTGGCGGATGAGCGGAACCAGGATGCCGGCTTCGCCTGGGGTACAAGGGCCGGGCGAGAGCAGGATGCGATCCGGGTGCATGGCCTCGACTTCTTCGACTGTAAGCTCGTCGTTGCGACGGACCTCCACCTCGGCGCCGAGTTCTCCAAGGTATTGGACAAGGTTGTAGGTGAAGGAGTCGTAGTTGTCGAGGACGAAGACCATGGAAGTCCAGTGTAGCGCGCTGGGGGAGGTGATAAGCCCTCTTGCGTTTCTACACGGAACAGCAAGGGCAAAAGCAACCGCAGGTCCTTCGACTCCCTTCGCTGCGCTTCGGTCGCTCAGGATGACAGTCTTTATTGTTGTGCTAAGGATTTTGTTGTTGTACTCAGGATGACAGCTCTGTTGGTAGACTGGCTTTGGTTACCGACGATGGTTCTTCATTTTCTGATTCAAGGGCGCGTACAGGGTGTTGGCTTCCGGTGGTTTGTACACCGGGAGGCGAGCGAACTTGACTTGCGCGGATGGGTGCGCAACACCGAAGACGGCGATGTTGAGGTGGTAGCAACAGGGACGGAAGCGGACCTGGCCGAACTGCGTCGCGCCCTGCGCCAAGGACCGCGCGGGAGCCGCGTGGATCGCCTGATCGAGCACTATCTGGACGAGAGCGAGGCCACCGAGCTGATCTCGTTCAGGGTTGAGGGGTCGTGGTGAAGGGGTTATTTGCAACTGCTCGATGACTGCCTCTTCGTGTAGTCTGATCCATGGCCGGCCAAGACAGGCGGCGAATCCCATCAAGAAAAGAGAGAGATATGCTTACCCTTGAGATTCTGCAGAGTCTTTGGCCCAACGGCAATCAGCACGTCCCCGGTCTCGTTGAAGGGATAGCCGCGAGCGCGCCTACTGTGTTCCCAAAATACGGTCTGAACGACGACCTTACGATTGCCCATGCGATGGCGCAATTCTCGCTTGAGTGCGGAGCGGGCCTGTTCATGGTGGAGAACCTTAACTACAGTGCGCAAGGGCTGACGAATACCTGGCCTTCGCACTTTACCGGAACCATGCCGCAGACCTGTGCGCACAATCCGCAAATGATTGCCGACATTGCGTACGGGGGCCGGATGGGGAACGCTCCGCCGCCCTCCGACGACGGGTGGAATTTTCGCGGGCGCGGGCTGAGCCAGACAACGGGGCGCGATGGCTACACGAATCTTGCGGCGACGACAGGGTTTGACCTTTTGAACAATCCGGACCTGATGTCGGCGCCCGATACTGCGCTGGAGTGCGGAGTCGCCGATTTTGTTCAATGTGGCTGCCTGCCGTTCGCTGAGAACGATGACGTGCATGGGGTGACACTGAGGCTCAATGGCGGGTTGAATGGCTACCCGGAGCGCCAGGCCTGGTTAGTAAAATGGAAAGCGGCGATGGGATTGCCCTCATGAACGGGTCTGATTTGGTCCTGAGGTATCCCACCCTTGCCGCAAAAA
>PLZC01000193.1 GCA_003151985.1 Acidobacteriaceae bacterium | reverse complement strand
AGATCGAGGATTTCAATCCTCTGCTTGACTCCGTCTCGCTTGCAGACCGCAACAATTCGACAATCGCGCGTCAGGTCCACCTTTTCAACAACTGCCTCAACGCCCAGGATCCTTACTGAGAAAGGCAGCGCCAGATGCTCCTCAATCATCGTAAAGAAGCCGCCGGTCTGTTCTTCGTCACCGTAAGCATCGACCACGGCTTCCTCAACCAGAGCTTCCAACTTAGCTTTGCTGAGCGGCGGAAAATTGGCTTTCGATTCTTGCTTTAGCTTCCGAATCCCCGTATTGGGCTTCACAAGCTTGCTCTTCTCCTGCGCCATATCCCTCTACCTTTTCAAGAGCATCCACATTTGGTTCATCCATGCAGATTACACCTGATCACCGAGGATCATGTTCAATGTGCTTGATAGGGAGTATTACAAATCCGGTAGCCGATGGCACTGTAACCCTTTACGTTGCCAGGATGACTCTTGGATCGCTCTCCGGTACGGCTGCAATTGCTCCCGCAATCGACCGCCGTTGTTTCTTTCCCATGCCGCTGCAGGGGCTCGACCGCGTGGATGAGTGCTTCATAAGCGCGCCGGATTTCCCGGCCCGCTCCAGCAACTGCAACATACAAATCATGGAAGCCACCATTATCGAAGTCCCTCGCGGCCGCTGCGGGAGAGCGGTTGAAACATATACAATTCGGTCGCGAGGGTGCTTGGGCAAGTTCTGGTGATTTGCTGCGAGTCGGGCCTTCCTGCGAGAAGGGGTTGTCTGCAGATCGGAGAGAGAAATGAAACATGAGAAGTTGATTCGGCGGGGAACGCTGGCAGCCGATGCCGTGTGTGGGTTGGGGTTATGGCTCTGCCTGGCGTTAGCTTGCGTTCCGGCCTTTGGGCAGAGTCTGACGGGGCGGTGGATAGCGGATGGCAGGGTGCTGGACAACGGCGAGCAGGAGAAATCGATATTGGAGCTGAAGCAAAACGGCAACGAGTTGACAGGAACGCTGAAGACGCTGGGCTTTACCGGGGATGTGAAGGGGACTGCAACTGGGACGCATTTTGAGCTATTCGTTGAGTGGAGCCCGAAACCGTTTCTGGTGGGCGACCTGGTGAATGGGGAGTTGCATGCGGTGGAGCGTGGGCGGCATAACATCGTCGGAAAGCCAGCCGCGCCGACAGACGATTTGCCCACCGTAAGTTATATCGAGCCTCCGCCACTGCATAAGGTGCCGTCGAATGGTCTGGCGAAGACCCCGCCGATGGGGTGGAACAGTTGGAATCTGTTTGCCGGGAAGATAGACGACCAGACGGTGCGCACCATGGCGGATGCGATGGTCTCAAGCGGGATGCTCGACGCGGGCTACGTCTATGTGAACATTGACGACACTTGGGAAGGTCTGCGAGATGCTCAGGGAACCTTGCAAACAAATCACAAGTTTCCGGATATGAAGGCGCTGGCAGACTATGTGCATTCGAAGGGCTTGAAGCTGGGAATCTACTCCTCGCCGGGGCCGCGTACATGCGCGGGTTATCCGGCCAGCTACGGACACGAGGACCAGGATGCGAAGACCTTTGCAGCGTGGGGCATCGACTATCTGAAATACGACTGGTGCAGCGCGCGAAGTATCTACAAAGATGAAAGCTTGCGGCCGGTTTACCAGAAGATGGGCGACGCGCTTCAGGCGACAGGCAGACCGATCGTTTACAGCTTGTGCGAATACGGACTGGGTGCCGTGGAAAAATGGGGTCCGGAGGTGGGTGCGAATCTTTGGCGCACCACCGGCGACATCCGTGATGAATGGTCGAGCATGATGGGCAACGTGGAGAAGCAGGTGCCGACAGCGCCCTACGCCGGCCCTGGGCACTGGAACGATCCGGACATGCTCGAGGTCGGCAACGGACACATGACTGATGACGAATATCGCACCCACATGAGTCTGTGGGCGCTGGTGGCCTCGCCCCTGCTGGCCGGGAACGACGTTCGCACCATGTCGCCGGCGACCAAGGCGATCCTGCTGAACAAAGAGTTGATCGCAATCGATCAGGACGCCCTGGGCAAGCAGGCTGCGCCGGTGAAAAGCGGCGACCTGGAGACATGGATCAAGCCGTTGGCAGACGGCGGCGTTGCGGTGGGCGTGGTCAATCTGGGCTCGGCTCCGGCTAACGCAACTGTGAACGCAGGCGACCTGCAACTGGGCGGCACAGTGAAGAAGGCGCGCGATCTGTGGGCGCACAAGGATGTTCAATTCAAAGGGGGGACGTATTCTCAGATGGTCCCATCGCACGGTGTGCTGCTGCTACGGGTGAGCGCCAAATAGAACGCCTCAGGGTTATGGAGGACTCAAGATTACCCGATGCGTGACATAGCTGATTCTAATCGGCCTCTGACCACGCAATTCCGCCTTTACGATCACCTCGAAAGCGTCCGGTAGTTTGCCGGATGGCAGGCGCAAGTGATCGGCCAGATCTTTCGCATAGACGGGATCTGTGATGTAAAGTCCCAGCGGCCAGAATAACTCGCTCTCGGCGCTAATGAGGTTCAGGATGTGCTGGTTCTTTTCCGGGCCTGCTGTCACCGTGATGAGCGCGAATTCTTCAATTGAACCGGCTGACTCCGCGGTATTTCCGCTCTTTGCGTAGGTCTGTTGCTCGCCCGCCCTGGGATGCAGGTTTCTGATGCTTCGGTCATTTTGATATACGAAGTTAACGGCGCCCGCTGAAGGCCCCTTGATTACACAGGCGCAAGCTTCCAGCTGCGGACTAGGAAACAGCAACTCACATGTTCTGAGTACCGGGGTAAGGTTCGCCTCAGTTCGAGCCCCCTCCCGGCACCAATTCAAACAAAGGACTTATTGATTGCTTGTGCTTGACCGGGAGCATCCGGGTATGCCCTGCTATAAGGTAAGTGTGGTCCTGTTCCTCCAACATGCCGATCGTCTTATCACCAAGGCCGGTTCGCCTTCGCGTTCGCATCTGTTGCGGTGGCTTGTGGGATTGGGCGGCATCGGACTCTTCGCGGTCTCGATCATTGACTCTTCGATGATCCCGCTTCCTGTCCCCGGCACTACGGACTTGCTTCTTCTGTTTCTCACCGCGCACCGGTACACAACGGTCAGGCTTGCGGCCACATTCGTCGCCTGGGCTGTTGCAGGGTCCGTCATTGGCGGTTATCTCACGTGGGCGGCCGGGCGTAAAGGGGGCGCCGCCGCACTGAATCGGCATGTTCCAGCGCGATTCCAGAATCGCATCGTGAAATGGGCCCAAAGCCGGGGAACTCTCTTTGTAGGGATTGCCGCGGTGCTGCCCCCACCCATCCCTCTGTTGCCGTTCCTTCTTGCGGCCGGAGCTCTTGGGGTTCCCCGCAATCGATTCCTCTGGTCTTTTGGCGCGGCGCGGGTCGTACGCTACGGACTGATTGCCTGGGTAGGTATGACTTATGGACGCCATGTTATCGGAGTTTGGCGACGGTCGCTGGCTGGCTGGTCTACTTCCATCCTATGGACTTATGCCGGCGTGGTCGCGCTTGGGCTGGCTTACGGACTGTGGAAGTTCCGGCAACAGCGGCGTAAAGCCGCCTGAGCGGAAAACTACACGACGAACATGGCGATGCCGGCAGCGAACATGGCTGCGGTGGTGATGGCCACAATTACCCATCCGAGGCGGGAACTTGGCTGCCCCTGCATAAGTTGTTTGTCGCGAGCAACGATGAGAATTGCGACGAGCAGAAACGGAGCCAGCAGTCCGTTGATCACAGCCGTCCAGTAGAGCGCCTTCACGGGGTTGATCCCGGCAAAGTCCAAAACCACGCCGGCAGCGGTGGACAGCAAGATGACGGCATAGAAAGAGCGCGCCTGTTTTATCTTCTTATCCAGGCCTTGGCGCCAGTTCAGGGTTTCAGCGAACGCATAGGCAACCGATCCGGCCAAGGTTGGAATCGCAAGAAAGCCAACGCCAACAATGCCGACCGTGAACAGGGTTGCGGCGAAGTTGCCGGCAAGAGGCCGAAGCGCTTCGGCGGCTTGGCGCGATGTTTCAATCGTCGTTATGCCGTGGCGATTGAGCGTGAGCGCAGTGGTCAGAATAATAAAGAACATGACCAGGTTGGAAAAGAAAGCGCCGACGCCCACATCCAGTTTCCTCATCTGAATCTCTTCCGGGGTGGCCCCTTTCCGTGCGGCCAGTGAGTGGCGGCCCACAGCCTTTTCTTCTTCAACCTCTTCGCTCGCCTGCCAAAAAAATAAATACGGACTTATCGTGGTGCCGAGAATCGCTACCAGGGTCGACCACTCGTCCCTTGTGTGCGGCAGGGAAGGAATGAAAGTGCTCCGCAGCACGGTGCTCCAGTCAACGCCGACGACAAATGCCGTCACCGGGTAAGCAAAGAGCACAAGAACAAGCCACTTTAGTACGTTCGCGATCTGGTGATAACGAAGCTTGATCGTTGCCCAGGAAATCAAAATCGCGAATGCCAAGACAAAAATCTGAGAGTTGATGCCGCAGAGCATTTGCGCAGCATCGGCCATCCCTGCCAAATCAGCCGCAATGTTAATCGTGTTTGCCGCAAGTAATGCCAGGACGACGACCCCGAGCAACCACCCAGGAAAACGCAGTTTTAGATTCCCGGCCAGGCCTCTCCCGGTTACCATTCCGATGCGGGCACACATAGTCTGCACAGCCGCCATCAGCGGCCACGTCAGCAGCGCAGTCCAGAGGAGCTTCGTTCCAAGCTGAGCCCCGGCAACGGAGTAGGTTGCAATGCCCGATGGGTCGTCATCCGCGGCGCCAGTGATGACGCCTGGGCCAAGCGACTGCAACAGTCGTTTTAACCAGCGGGTTGGGGCGAGGGTTGACAATGGCGCTCCGTCCGGTTCGATGCATATCTTGCGAGAGGCAATACTAGCGGCGCAAACCCGCCGCTTTGTCATGACATGATATTCACGGTATAGACATTGAGCGGAGCCTGTGGTGGAGCCGTCAATCGCTGCGATGCGCCCGGCGCTGCTGCGTAATACTCAATGGCGCCATCCGCGGTCAGGAATGGTCCAAGCTTCGCCGTGTATACATTTCGTCCGGCGTGGATGGCGCTTGAAGTAATCCACTCTTGCGTGCCCTGGCGGCGTGTATGTAACTTGACCGCGACTGCTTCCTTTTGACCCGGTGCGTTGATAAAGATGCGGAGAGATTCTCCCGGTTTAACAATCGAAGGCCGGGTGGGAATAAAGAGACGGGGAAGATTCGCGCCCTCGGACGAGATAGCCGCAGCATAGGCCTGGTCCATCTCAGCCGGTAACTCAGTGAGAAACTCTTTGATAGAAAGGCGCAGCCGTTCGAGCGCGATCCGCACCAGCTTGTTTTGCATGGAAGCAAGCTGGCCCAGGTCATTGCGCGTTGCGACCACGGACTGATATTCCACCATGGTCTGCCGGACCAGCGGAGCGATGGTGAGCCAAAGTGGAACTCCTTGTTCGAGAACCGTTGAACGCGCCTCGTCCTGCTTTCCCGCGGTCCTGAACTCAACCGCCTTGTCTAGAATCGCGCCGAGTTTATGGGCCGATTCAAATGCATCGCAATAAGGAACCATCATGCCGACAAACGCGGCGAAGTAACCAATGCGATCACGTTCCAGAGGCGACTCGGCACGGGCAGCAAGCTCACCGAAGCGCTCGGCAGTCTTGCGCTGTGCAGGCAGAACGGCGAGGTCGGGCTCAGTCGCATAGTTGAATGCTTCGCTGTAGTCTCCAGCAACTTCCACGCGATTCGCAAATCCCGATTTATCGTAGGTACCGAGAAAAGTGGATGAGATTGCATGATTGCGGTCGCAGTCATCGAAGAGAGCGGCGAGTTCCGCAACGCGGTTGCCGGCGGCATGTGTGGCACAGAAGGTGCGGTAATGGTCCGATGCGCCAAGCTGGCGATTCCATCCGGCGCGTGCAAAGTAAGTTGCAGTGGGATCGATGATGCGGTGGCGCCAATGTATCCCGAGGATTCCTTGACAGCCCAGATCCTGTGCCCGCCTCATGTCCCGTTCAAACCGGCTGGCGCGGAATTGCGGAAGCCACATGGATGGATCATCCTCGATCCAGGGAATGGGCCAGCGCTCGCGGCTTCCCAAGTCGCCGAATGCCTCGTGGATTGGGTCCCATCCCAGCGTGTCGCTGAGAGCCGAAAAAACAATATCTCCAGGCAGGCGTTGGTGCAGCGATTGGAAGTGACGCGCCACGCCGCCCCAACCGGCTAACACAAGCCGCTTGTTTGGAGCGTGGCGTTTTAGGAAGTTATGAGCCTGTGCAAATGGAGTGACAGATAGAGGTATGTTCTTGTCGCGGCTTTGCCAGTTTGCGGTTTCATCCTGCCAGAGCCACACATAATCCACGGATGGATAGCGCTCCAGCAGATCGGCAAGCCGGCGTTCAAGCAGGTCGCGTGCGGTGTTGGATTCAATAAAGCCGCCGGGATGATTAAGTGATTCGGGCGGAAGGGCGCGAACAATCTCCATCGGATTACGATAAGGCTCAAAGCCGATGCCGGTGCGAATTCCGAGTTCGCCTGCAAACTCGAACGCGGCGCGCAACATGGTGGTTGTGCGAGCGGCGATATCCCAATTATCTGCGGCCAGGCGAGTGGCGTCCGCTCCAAAAGTTTCCAGGTCAAAGAACTCCGCCGCGCCCATCTTAAAGGTCGAAGTGCGTTGGGGCAGATATCCCCAACTGGTCATGGTTGAGTCTTCGAGTGCCGCGCGATGGCCGCTGCCGGCAAAGTCATACGATAGATAAGACTCGGCCAGGGGATTGGGCTCGTTCTCTGTGTAGACGTGCATGCCGAACATGTTGAAGCGCATGCGCAGCATGGCAGCAAAATATGCCTTGAAGTCCTCGTGGTTATAGATGCTGATGCAGTTTAGAAAATCCGGCCAGGGCAAAAGCCCGCGAACCGCAAAGCACGGTGAGCCGATCCATGGCTGGCCTGGCCGCGGCAAGCGCAATTCCGTGGGGCGATCGAGGGGGGCCGTCGTTCCGTCGATACCGAAGACGAGGCCTTGCCGCTCAAGAAATTCGAATACGGCAAAGAGCAAGGCCTGCTCGCCGGCGGCACGAAGAACGGCGCCGTTTTCCGATGCTGCGATTTCGTATTCTTCAGTTCCCTTGAATTGCGTGGGCTCTAATCTGAGAGTAAGTACTGTAACTCCGGAAGTGTCGGCAGCGGAGAGTTTCACTTCCAGTGCCGGATTCAAGATATGCAGGCCGCTCGATAGTTCCCGAGCCGCAAGCCGCGCCTTCACGCTGTTGGGGGCCTGTAAGTGGATTGCTACAACTTTCGTCTTCAGGGCTTGAGATGAAGCCTGATTGAAGGCGAGTAAGCTTCCTGCCGAGACGAGTGCGGATGATTTGATAAAGTCCCTGCGATCCATCTTGCGTATGCTCCAAAGTAAACCAAGTTAGTGCAGTGGGATTGTTACTTGATGTACGGCTTTGGCTTCCAGTGGAGATAGTCAAGCATCCATTTCCAGCTTGCATCGGTGCTGTAATTCGCCGGCGGCGGGGGCGGAGCCGCTGCTGGAAAGGCTACGGGTTTACCACGCCAGGCATCGGCGAGTTGCTTGAAGACCCTGCCTTGCTCCTTGACCTTTCCATCGTTGGTAAGCACGCCAAGTGAGTATTCCAGCGAGTTGAATGCAAACTTGCGATTTACGTCGTGACTGTCCCAGTAAGTGAACCAGCTAACTCCCGACTCAACCGCGTCGGTAACTGCTTTCTCAAGCCATTCTGCCTGTTGCTTTTCCGGAAGCTCCTCGATGCAGGTGTTGAATTCGCCGGCCCAAACCGGCTTCTTGGGATTGCCGGCATAAGAGCGCACGAGAGCCGCGAAGGCTGTAATCAGGCGCGTACTGGGCGGGTCCATGGGGCCGCCATATTTGAGCGCGCCAGTCCAGTAGGGGTAAACGTGGATGACCGGCAGGGGATTGGCCGCCAGTGCGCGCGGAGTAAAGGTTGTGGGCTTGAACCATGGATCTTCGTCGACGCCGTTCACATGAATATGGCCGGGCAATTCGGAATTCATCAGCGCAAACATCTTCGCCATCCAGACATTGCCCACGGCGGGCTCCGCACTCCAGCAAGTGTTCATTTCGTTGCCGAAGTCGAAGCCTATGATGTTGTTATGCGGCTTCATGATGTGGGCCAATTCGCGGACCAATAACTCTTGCGCATTCCAGATCATGGGATCGGTGTAGAGGCCCGCGCCGGGTTTGTTGAACGGAGGCAGAAAGTACCACCCGCTTAACTGGCCGGTAAAGACGGTAACCAGCGCATCCAATCCGCGCTCTTCCATCAAGGAGAGCAACTCGTTCAACCGGTCAATGTGGGCCGGGCTTACCCAGGTTGGGTTGGGCTGAAAGAACGGCCATATCAGCAGGATGCGAAGATGATCCGCGCCGAGCGAAGCGATTGCGTCGAGATCGCGCTTGATGGGATCTGCGTTCCAATCGTTCCAGCAGAACCACCAGTTATTCGACGGCGTGTAGTTAAGGCCAAAGCGATGGCGGCTCACATCGTTGCGCGGGCCTGACAGCTTGGATGCCGTAGTCGTAGATGACGCGAGGCCCTCGGAAATCAAGGGTTGCCCTGCAGCCCAGCGGGAGGCGATGGCCGCGCCCGACGCGGCAGTAATAAAGTGGCGTCTGTTCATGTCTTCTCCAGATGCTTGACTATCAAGCCTATACCATTGCGGGCAGGGCGGCTGAGCCGGAGCGAACGGGCAGCCGCACCCCAACAATGATGGGAATGCACTGCGGATGCCCTACACTGGAAAGCGATGCTGCATCCAGTGACGGCTACACATAGACAGACGAAAAACCCGGGCAAGTCGCCGCGCAAAAAACTAGACCGCAGGCAGGCCGAAGAGTTGGCTTTCAGCGATGCCAAAGGGCCTTTTGACATCATTGGCGACGTCCACGGGTGTCTGGATGAATTGCTTGAGTTAATGGCCGCGCTAGGGTACCGCGTAGAGCGGCGAGCGGGTAAATTTGTTGTAACACCGCCAGAGGGCAGAAGGCTGGCATTCGCCGGTGATCTTGTGAATCGAGGGCCTGCAACACCCGACGTGCTGCGCCTGGTGATGAATATGGTCCGGTCTGGCCAGGCGTATTGCGTCCCGGGCAATCAGGACGTGAAACTGGCTCGGGCGCTGAGAAGCCGAAATGCGCGGGGGAAGGTAGGTGGCCTCCTGCTCTCGCTGGAGCAGTTTGGCGACGAGCCCGCTGAGTTTCGCGCCGAATCGGCAAGGTTCCTCGATGGATTGGCCAGCCATTATGTTCTGGATGACGGCAACCTGGTGGTCGCACACGCAGGATTGAAAGAACGCCTGCATGGAAGCGGCTCAGCGAAGGCTCGCAAGTTTGCTCTGAGCGGGCAAAACACCGGCAAGATAGATAAGTTCGGCCTTCCGGTAAGGTATAACTGGGCCGCGGATTATCGAGGGAGCGCGCTGGTGGTGTACGGGCACACGCCGGTGGCCGAACCGCTGTGGATCAACAACACAGTCAACATCGATACGGGCTGCGTTTACGGCGGGCATCTGACGGCTCTCCGCTACCCGGAGCGGGAAACGGTGTCGGTTCCCGCCAAAGCAGTTTACTCCGCATCGAGGAAGCGCTTCCTGCCGGCGCGAGTCACTTCAGCCTAGTGCGTAGCTGCGGGCTGTGAGGCTGAATCCTTTTGAGCGGCTTGCCTGGCTCGCTTCTCGGCCCGTTTCTTCTTCATTTGGCGCGCTATATCCGGCCAGAACTCGATGATCTCGGCGCCTGCTATTCCTTCGACCGATACAGTTACCCCGTCCGTGAGCACGTCGGCAACGTCACGTTCTGAAGGAGGGTAATACGCACGGGCGATGGCCGCGCCAATCAGGTTGCCCCCAACGTTGGCGTAGTTCGGCCCCCACCGGCCGTTATCGCGCCTGCACCACACGGTACTCGATGCTGCCCACAGAAGCCGCCGGGTGAAGGTGCCTGTGCCTTTCTGAAAATAGCGTGGGTCTTCATGCAGCAGGGAAGGCAACACGGCATTCCCGAAGAAATTGCCGATGAATGCGTCCGAGTAGGCGGCGCCGAATCGCTTTGCATAACCTTGTGCGCCCTGCCCCCACTCCGGGTAACTGTTGTCGGCTTGCCCGATGCCGGAAATAACACCTGCCAACCCAAACGGCCACGGGTCGGTGGCACTTTTGAAGAAGAGTTGGAATTTCTGCGTTGAAGAGAGTGGGAGGGCGTCCTTGTTGCCGGTTGTGTTGAAGGTCGCCATGACACCGAACACCCTCTGCTGTTCCTGTTTCTTGAGTTGCTCCTCGGCAAGGTCACGCTTGCTCTTCGCGTCGGGCTGTTGCGGGGCGGTCTGAGAACTGGAACTGCCCTCGGCTTGGGACGCGTCGAATTCCGGGGCGTCCGGGATCTCCGCCGTGACAGCAATGACCGGGGCCGAGTTCACCTGCTGCGCGAATATGCGCAACGGGACCGCGAGCAAGGCGATACCCATTAACAACATCCCAGAGAGAAGATAAGAACCTAAGCGCATCCATTCACCAATCTTGGGGTCGGATACCGCCCGTGCGGCTCGCCTTCGAAAGGCAAATCGGACCGGAGGCTATCTCAAGGCTAAATCACCCCCCGGGCGGAGTCTCTCTCGATCAACTACCGCAGGGGCACAATTTATAGCGTCTAAACAGAACCTGCATGTTAGACGCATTTCCACGCCCCGAAGACACAGAGACTTTCCACCCGCAGCCATCAGGAGGCCAATTGGCTGCGCTATGGCAACAGATGCCGGTTCTTGATCTCCTTCAGCATTAACTCGACCTGGTCCTCGCTCTCCAGGGAGCGAAACCGATCCTCAAGGGAATCCGGCGCCAGGATTTCGCTGGCCGCCGCATTCTCAGCGGCTTTGATGTGGACGCGGCTCTTCATGCGATTCAGAGCGTGCTCCTGGTCGTTGCCGACGATCTGGCGAGCCTTGGTGGCCCGGCCCACAACTTTGGCGCGGCGATGCTCGGCCACCAGCATTTCGCAGTGGGCGCGAGTTTCGTTCAGCTTCTGGTCCAGCTTGCGCAGGGCCTGGCGAAGGCTGTCGGCCTCAGTCTTCTGGTCTTCAGCTTGCGCGGTAAAGCCCGCCACCAATTGGTCGTGGCTCAGTGCCCGCTCGAGTGCCGCACGGGCCAGGTCGTCGCGGCCCTTTTGCACAGCGAGCTCGGCCTTGCGCCGCCACTCCACAGCCTGCTCCGCATGTTCGAGGCGCTTCTTCCCCAGCAGGTGCTCGTCGGCAATGGCAATGGC
>PLZC01000117.1:6835-14810 GCA_003151985.1 Acidobacteriaceae bacterium | reverse complement strand
CTGATTGAGTATTTGAGGACGCGATGAAAAAGTTCTTTGCGATCGCTTTGCTTATCGCCGCGGCTGCGATGGCGTTTGCCGCGCCGCCCGCCATGCCGCGCTACCGGTTTGAGAACTTCACAACGGTCAACGGCCTGCCCGACAATCACGTGTTTTCGGTTCTTGTCGATGGAGATCGCGTGTGGGCGGGCACCGAGAATGGGCTTGCGGTCTACGAGAATCATGTCTGGAAGACCTACACAACGAAGGACGGGCTCGCGCATCGCGCGGTGCTCTCGCTGGCGCTGGACAAGCGTACCGGAGACGTTTGGGCCGGCACCATGGGCGGGCTGAGCCGCATCTCCGGAGGCCGCATCGACAGCTACACACAACTCACATCGGGTCTCAGCAACGACGTGGTCTACGGTGTGTCGGTGGAAGGCGAGAACGTGTGGGTGGCCACCGCCGCGGGCGGTTGCCGGCTGAATACTCGCACCGGTCAATGGTCGCTCTACAACGAACGCAACACGCCCATGAACGAGATATGGGTCTATGGAGTCACCGCCACGCCCACGAAGGTCTATTTCGCAGTCTGGGGCAGCGGCCTTCTTGAGTACGACCAGAAGACAGGCCGATGGGATAAGTACGACGACCCGGACGGCGAAAACGAAATGGTGCTCTTCAAGGATCAGGGTTTGATCCACGAGATTGTCACCTCTGTCAGTTATGTAGACAATATTGTTTGGGCTGCGACTTACTTTGGCGACAGCCGCTACGATGGCCGTTACTGGCATAACTTTCTCACCAAGGACAGCGGACTTCCCTCGAACTTTACCAACACGATCAAGGGCGTGGATGCGAATCATGCATGGTTCGGCACCGATAAAGGGCTGGCCTATTATGACGGCGTGAACTGGGCCGTCTATCGCCCCTCGCTCTCGACAGGCAAGCCGGAGATGACGGTGCGCGACGCACAAGGCAATGTAACGCCGGTCGCAGTTACCACCGCTCCGGCACACAACTACGTACTCGGCATCGATTTTGCGGGCAGCGACATCTGGGTCGCTACCGCCAAAGGATTAAGCCATGGAATCAGACAGCAGCAATAAAGAAATAAGGAGCAACACCATGAATGCATTTGCAGAAATTTTGGAGTCCATCGCACACGCGCCGATCGAGAAGCGCGCCATGACCAATCACGGCGTGCTCAACGAGGCCTATGCCTATGCCAAGCCAAGTTCGTTTTCGCGCGGCATGCGGATCGATATCGGCGGCGTCACCCTCCTGCTCATCTCCGGCACGGCCTCGATCGACGAGCACGGCGTGAGCGTCCACATCGGCGACTTTAGCGCGCAACTGCGACGGACGTTCGACAACATCACCGGGCTGCTCGAGAGCGAAGGCTGCACCTGGCACGACATTGTGCGCACAACTTGCTACTTGCGCGACATCGATCGTGACTATGACGTTTTCAACGCCGAGCGCACGGCCTTCTTCAAGGAGCAGGGGCTGGACCCGCTGCCCGCATCCACCGGCATCCAGGCGCATCTCTGCCGCCCCGAGCTGCTGGTCGAGATCGAGGCCATCGCCATGTTTCGCACGGACAATGTTGGCGTCGGCAAGGAGTAAGTTTCATGCGTAAGGAATGGTTGTTGGTTTGGGTGTGTTTGTTGACCGTTGGGGTAGCCACGTTTGCGATGGGGCAAGCCGCACATGTATGCGAGTGTGGCGCGCATCCCCCGGGTCCGATGAAAGACCGTGTGGTCGAGCCGTATGCGGGTGAGCCGGCGGATCTGAGCCCCTATTCCAAGTTCGCCGCGCCCTACGACCTCAACTACGTCCATCCCAATATTTATTCCGGCGCCGGACGGGACATTCCCGAGCCGAAGAATCTCACCGAGGTGCGCATCGGCTTCTTCGGGCCGGTCGAACCCAACCCGGAATCGGTGTTTGGGCAGCGCATGCTGCATGGCGCGCAGCTTGCCGTGGAAGAGGCCAATGCCCGCGGCGGATACGGCGGCAAGCCCTTCAAACTGATGCTCCACAACGACTACGACAACTGGCAGGCCAAAACAGTCTATGGAGAAGACCGGCCCACGGACCCAACCATCTGGGGTTCGGCCTCTAATGAAACGGTAAAAATGGTTTACGACGACCAGGATTGGGCCATCTTCGGATCGATCAGTTCTGAGTCAACCCACATCGCTCTCCGCGTCACGCTTCGCGCGGAGATTCCCCTCGTGAACTCGGCGTCGACGGACCCGACGATCCCCGAGACGTATATCCCCTGGTACTTTACCGACCTGCAGGATGACCGGGTGCAGTGCCTCACGCTGGCTCGCCGCATCTTTAGCGAACTCGGCCTCAAGCGTGTCGCAATTCTCCGCGTCAACAGCCGCTATGGCCGTTTCGGGGTCATGAAACTTCGCGATGCGGCGCGCAGGCTGGGCCACCCGATTGTGATCGAGCAGAAGTACACGCCCGGCGATTCCGATTTCACCAAGCAGTTGAAGGTGATCGGCTCGTCGCGTGCCGATGCGATAGTCTTGTGGGCCGACGAAGCCCAAGCTGCAGGAATCCTCAAGCAGATGCGCGCCGCCGGCATGAAGCAGCGCATTTTCGGTGCCTATCGCACCCTGGGGCCTGAACTGCTGGCTCAAGCCGGCCCAGCCGCCGAGGGATTCGAGGCCGTGTTTCCCTATGACCCCACTCGCGACGATCCGCGCTGGCTCGACTTCAATCGCCGCTTCGAAGCCCGTTTCAAGGAAAAGCCGGAGCAGTTTGCCTCGCTGGCCTTTGATGCAATGAACGCGCTGCTCGATTCCATCTGCAAGGCCGGACTGAACCGCGCCCGCATTCACGACGCGCTGGCAAATATCGATGAGTACCAAGGCGTAACCGGGCGCATGGTCTTCGACCCAAATCAAAAGAATGTGGCGCCACTCTACCTGGGCACGGTACATAACGGCGCCATCTCCTATCGCGTTGCCACCATGGAAAAAGCCACAGGCCAGCCACCCGCGGCAGCGCCTGAACCGCGGCGGACACCCTTTCCGCGGCCACGCGGGTTATGGCAGCCACCTATGGGGGGGCACCTTCTAATTGCATCGCTGGAAGATTCTCCCGGTCCGCGGCAACCCTATGCCCGCGTGGGCGAGGACGGTGTTGGCTACTCCGGCCCGCATCGTGCGGACGCGCCGCGGGGAGCCGTGCGCGTGGTGCTGTTTGGGCCCCAGGCGGACAAGGTGGCCCGGTCGGCTGAGATGCAAGCGGAGCTTGCAGCCGGCGCGGCAAGTGGCCACAAGTGGAAACTGCTGCCTGTCAATAGCGATCAGAACTGGGGTGCGGCTTCAACGCAACTGGTTCGCGGGCTCATGGATGAACACGCACTGGCGATCGTTGCTCTCGATCGCAGCGCCGCGCACTTGGCCGAGCAATTGGCGCTCAAAACTTTTGTGCCGGTGGTTGCCCTCAGCAACGACAAGGCGCTCACCTCAACCAACGTCCCCTGGATATTTCGCCTCCCCGCCGACACCACGCCTGCAGCCGCGCTGCACCTGCTTGAAGCAGCAGGCGCAAAAAGCGGGGATAACGCGGAGCGCCTCAGAGACGTGCTCGCTTCCGGAGTCACTGTCTCCGGAGTCGCCTTCTTGACCACCGGTGAGCTCCGCGGCCAATAAAGAGCATCCGGCCAATCACTCCCCAAACCCGCCGCACTCTGCAAGAATTGATCTTCAACCAAGAGTGCCCCGCCCATGCCGCTCTCCCTTGCCGAATTCGTCACCCGCTGGAAGGCCAGCACGCTTACTGAGCGCGCCGCCGCGCAATCCCATTTCAT
The DNA here is from genome assembly GCA_003151985.1 of Acidobacteriaceae bacterium. Classification (GTDB taxonomy): domain Bacteria; phylum Acidobacteriota; class Terriglobia; order Terriglobales; family Acidobacteriaceae; genus Telmatobacter. The sequence goes on along the minus strand of PLZC01000117.1, from coordinate 10,993 downwards.
CGACCTTTGCGAAGTCCTCCACCAGCCCAATCCCGCCGCCGCCGATCAAACCGGAGACGCCTTCGCCTTTGAGAAGCACGTCTCCACCCTCAAAGGCGGCAAGGGGTTCGCCGATGTATGGAAGCGCGGATACTTCGGCTGGGAATACAAGGGAAAGCACCGGGATCTGAAAGCGGCCTATCTTCAACTCAACGATTACCGCGAAGACCTTGAGAATCCCTCCTTGCTGGTGGTCTGCGATCAAGACCTGTTCGAAGTCCATACCAACTTCACCGGCACCCGCCCGCACGTCTACCGCTTCACGCTGGACGACCTGCTCTCCAATCTCCCCACGGCCTCTTGCGCCATTCCGCCGCTCGGAGTCCTCAAAGAGGCTTTCACCGATCCCGAACAACTCCGTCCCGAGCGCGCCGCCGCCCGCGTCACGGAAGCAGCGGCGGGGGAGTTCGCCAAGCTCGCCGCCAGTCTTGAACAGCGGGGCGCGGAACCCCAAGGCGTCGCTCACTTCCTCATGCGTCTGCTCTTCTGCCTCTTTGCAGACAGCATCGGCCTTCTGCCCGACGATCTCTTCCGCAGGATGATCAAAACCGACAGAGCCCGGTCGGTCAACTTCACCCGCAAGCTACGCCAGCTCTTCGCCGCCATGTCTACACGGGGAAACAACTTTGGCGAACACGATATTCGCTGGTTTAACGGGGGACTCTTCGGCGACGACGCTGTCTTCGATCTGGCTTCCGCCGATATGGGCGCCCTCCGCGCCGCCGCCGCGCTGGATTGGTCAGCCATTGAGCCTGCCATCTTCGGCACCCTCTTTGAGCGCAGCCTGGACCCCGGCAAGCGCTCCCAACTCGGAGCGCATTACACCAGCAAGCAGGACATTCTGCTCATCGTGGAGCCGGTCGTCATTGAGCCGTTGCAAGCGCGATGGCAGGCGGTCAAGGCGGAGGCCCTGGCGCTGGCCCAGGCCGCGGAGAAACAACCCAAGGGCGCGGCCTATAACAAGCTCCGAGCGCAGATGAAGGACAAGCTCTATGCGTGGCTGGCGGAACTCTCAGCCGTGCGCATCCTTGACCCCGCCTGTGGCAGCGGCAATTTCCTTTACCTCGCCCTTCGCCGGATGCTTGACCTGTGGCATGAGGTTTACCTCTTCAGCGCAGACCACGGACTCCCCACCCTCTTGCCCCATCAGGTTCACCCCTCGCAGCTCTACGGCCTGGAAACCAACGTCTACGCGCACGAACTGGCCTCCGTAGTGGTCTATAGGCTACCTGCAATGGCTCAATGACAAAGGCATCGGATGGCCCACAGAGCCGATTCTGCGCGTCCTCGACAACATCCAGCACCGCGACGCGATCCTCTCCCATGATGCGGACGGCAAGCCAATTCCAATTGAACCCTCTTGGCCGGAGGCGGAATTCATCATAGGCAATCCGCCATTCAAAGGCGGAAATAAGATTCGGAAAGTGTTAGGTGATGCCTATGTCGATGCACTCTTTGCGGCATACAAAGGCAAACTTCCGGCCACGTGCGACCTTGTCTGCTATTGGTTCGAGAGAGCGCGCTGCGAGCTAAGCCGAGATAGCGACTTACGAATCGGTCTTCTTGCCACACAGGCTATTCGTGGCGGAGTGAATCGGGCTGTTCTGGGAAAGATTCAAGAACATGGAGGCTCAATCTTCATGGCCTGGAGCGATCGGCCTTGGGTCTTGGATGGTGCAATCGTCAACATGTCCCTAATCGGCATAGACCGCGGATTTCAAACGGAGCGGACGCTAGATGGAATCCGTGTTGTTGAAATCAACTCCGACCTGACTTCCTCTTCTGATACGACAACGGCATTTCCGTTGAAAGAGAATGAGGGGCTTTGGGCATACGGCTCTCAAACAAAGGGATCGTTCGACATATCGAATGAAAAGGCCGAGGAAATCTTGGCAAGTCTGAGTCCGTTCGGGCTTCCATATCAGGATGTTGTGCGACAGGGATTTAACGGAGGACAGCTACTTGATCGCCAAAGCCGCTGGGTAATTGATTTTGGCGAGTCCATGTCCATGGAACAGGCGGCGCTTTATGAAGCTCCTTTTGAGTATGTAAAGGAAGTCGTCTGGAAAGAGCGGCAGAACAGAAGAGAGAAGAGGCAAAAAACGCATTGGTGGCTCCATGCGAGACCGTCTCCAAAATACCGCAAAATGCTACGAACGCAGTCTCGATATATAGCAACGCCGGTAACCTCCAAGCACAGGGTCTTCGTCTGGTTGACTCCGAGCACGTTGATTGACCATGCAATCGTCGCTCTTGGATTTGAAGACGATTACTCCCTTGGAATTCTCCATTCTCACACACACGAAGTCTGGTCTAGCTCGGTTCAATCGCAAACCAGCATATCCGCCGAAAACCCATCCTCCCCGTCCACGGCGGCCTCCGCGGCAGGGTCAACACCACCCGCCAACTGCGCCTGGAAAAACGCGTCCACCTCGGCCAGCACCGCGGCCCCGGTTTTCTGGTGATAGATTGCTCCGCGCAGCTTGGCCCCGCCCGGCACCCCATGCGTAAACCAGGTGGCAAACTGCTTCATTTTTCCTGAAGTATCGCCCAAACGCGCGTCGCCTGGCAGCGCTTGTGTTGCCTCTTCTTCGTTCAGCAGCATTTGGAAGTACGCCCGAATCATCCTGTAGCGGTCCTCAAAAGTGGGCCGTTCATAGGCGCCGGTCGCGGTGTACTGGGCGATCTGCCGGAAAATCCACGGGTTGGCTGGCGCGGCGCGCCCGATCATCACGGCATCGCAGCCGGTGTGGGCAATCATGGCCGCCGCGTCCTCCGGGGTACGAATGTCCCCATTGCCCACCACCGGAATCCCTACCGCCTGCTTCACCTGTGCGATCCACTCCCATTGCGCCTGGCCGCTGTAACCCTGCTCGCGAGTCCGCGCGTGCAGCGCCACTCCGTTCAGCCCTTCGGACTCCGCCATGCGGGCCAGGTCCACGCAAACAATCTCCCGCTCACTCCAGCCCATGCGGAATTTCACGGTGAAGGGAATCGTCACCGCCTTGCGCACGGCGCGAAAGATCTCACCGATCCGGGGCAAGTCCCTGAGCAGGCCCGACCCGCCGTTTGACCCCACCACCCGCTTGGCCGGGCAACCCAGGTTCAAGTCCACCAGGTCGAATCCGGTCTCTTCCACAATCCGCGCCGCTTCAGCCAGCGTCTCCGCATTGGCCCCGAACAGTTGCGCCCCAATCGGATGCTCGTCGTCATAAAAGGTGAGATACCGCCGCCGCTTGATCTCCCGCATCCGCGCCAGCCCGTCGGCCGATGTGAACTCAGTCATCAGCAACCCGCACCCCGACTGCGCGTTGGTCACGACCGCGTCCACGTTACCATCACCGGGTGCCCCAGAGCCTGTCCTGAGCCTGTCGAAGGATCTCGATTCTGAGACCTGGGAAACCTCAACCGCCGAAGCCGAAAACAAACTGGCGTGGCGAATGAAGCGCCGGAAAACCGTGTCCGTGACCCCGGCCATGGNNAGGCGCACCTCCGCCGGCACCCGCGCCTCGGCTGGCATGGTATGCTCCCTGGGGTTGTCCCAGTCCTTCTTCACGGTAAAACCTTTGCCGGCCATCACAACCTCAATCCAAGTGGCTTCCAGGATGCCAGTGCACTGAATTAGCCTGGGGAATCTTCAACCTCATACACGAACGGCTTGCCACGCGATTCCGGGTCCCAGCCCGCCTCCATCGCCTGCCGGATATGGGTTTCCACCCTTGCGGTCAGGATTGCAGGCTGGATAGGGTCAATCCTTGTATAGCCTCTCTTTTGAGTGACGACAGCTGGGTATTCCAAATGAAGTTCGCGGCGCACACCCTCAACAAGCTTCACGTGGATCGCAACGCCCTTCCACCCGTCCGCTGTACACCATTGCTGATCGCGGTGCAGATGCCAGACCAGGGAGAACCCGTCGATGGAAAATTCGGACTGAATCTTACGTTTTGCGCGCGGCATGATTGATCGACCTTCACGTGGGCGAGTAGGAGTCTCCGAACGAAGTTGGGCCTCCGCCTTGGCGGAGGCCCAATCTTGATGACCGCTTGCCGCTCGACTGTTACTTGGCCGCAGCTGCTGCCGCTGCCTGTGCCCCATCGGACTTGGCATACTTGCGGCGGA
>PLZC01000117.1:0-6811 GCA_003151985.1 Acidobacteriaceae bacterium | reverse complement strand
CCTGCAATTGTTCTCTTCCATTGTAGCAATAAAACAGAGATCAGAGATCAGAGATCAGAGATCAGAGATCAGGTGTGCGGCTGCGCGGCTTCCAAACTCAGCCAGGTGCGAACGCGGGGGCATTTCATCTGATCTCTGATCCCTGATCTCTGACCCCTGCCGTAAGCGCTTTCGCAATCCCTGCCTCCACCAGCGGCGCCATCACCGCGTACCCGGCCGGCAGCGGATGTACCCCATCGGCGCTCACTGCCGCGGGCAACCCATCTCGCTCATCCTTCATGGCCGAGTGGAAATCGACATACACGTAGCCTTTCTCCGCCGCATAGGCCTTGGCCCAGGTATTCAGGGCCACAATCTTCGGCGCCGGCGTCAGCCCCGGCTTCCACGAGTAGTCGAATGCCGGCAAAATCGAACACAGCACCACCCGAATATGGTTCATCGCGGCCAGGTCGGCCATCGACGCCAGGTTGTCCTCTGTCTGTTCCAGCGTCATAGGACCGGTGTTGCCCGCAATGTCGTTGGTGCCGGCCAGAATCACCACCACCTTCGGTTTCAGCGCGATCACATCCTGCCGAAAGCGCAGCACCATCTGCGGCGTGGTCTGTCCGCTGATGCCCCGGTTCACGTAGGGATTGCCCGGGAAAGAGCCTCCGGGGCCGGTAAAATGCCAGCCTTCCGTAATGGAATCGCCCATAAAGACCACGCGGTTTTCGCCCACGGCGGGCGGTGGCAGTGCCAAGTCATCCTCCTTGAATCTGGCCAGCAACGGAAAATCTGTTTTGAGCTGCTCTTCGTGCGTCATTTTCCGTGCGGCAATCGGCGCCGCTGTTGGTGCGGGCGGCGTAGCAACCGGCGCCTTGGTCTCCGGCACATTCCCCGGTTCTTGCGCCGTGAGGGTGGCCGGAGCCAAAACCCCAAGAAATGCAAAAGCGGCCAAAATAGCGCGTAAAATCATTCGATTCATCGGGCGTTCTCCCTCGCGGCACGAGAAAAATCGACATCCCGCGCGCGTTCCGATTGTAGGTAACGGCCCCCAACCCTGTCCGAGGCTTTTTCCACATTAAGGCACCGAACCTCCACCGGCGCAATTCAGCCCCAGTGCGCTACGCTTGGAGAAGAATGAGTGAGTGTCCAATCTGCGATGGCGTGGGTCTGGTTCGCGTAGTCAACGAAGCCGGGAAATGGGTCTCCCGAGGCTGCGAATGCCAGCGCATGGAGCGCGAAACGCGCCGCGTAGATGCCGCGCAGGTCCCCCACCGATACCGGGAATGCACCTTGGACGCCTACGAAATCTATCACGGCGCCGATCGCTCATTAAGCGAGGCCCTGCTCACGGCGCGGCGGTTTGTCGAGGAATACCCCGGCGATACGGCAGGCAAAGGCCTGCTCTTCGTCGGCTCCATCGGAGTGGGCAAAACTCACCTGGCCGTGGGCGTCTTGCAGCGGCTCATTCGCGAGCGCGGCGTCAAGGGCCTTTTCTGCGACTATCGCGAGCTGCTCAAGAACATCCAGAACAGCTATAACCCCCAGGTCAGCACCACCGAACTCGATTTGCTCAAGCCCGTCTTCGCCGCCGAAGTGCTGGTGCTTGACGACCTCGGCGCCCAAAAACCCAACGAGTGGGTCTGGGACACGGTCGCCCTCATCCTGAACACCCGCTACAACGACAAGCAGACCACCATCATTACCACCAATTATCAGGACCTTCCCGCCGGCAACGGCGCCAAAACCGATGCCGAGCGCGCCGCCCGCGAGCCCACGCTCGGCGACCGCATCGGCGACCGAATGCTCTCCCGCATCGCCGAAATGTGCATCCAGGTAAAAATGACCGGCAAAGACTTCCGCCAGACCGGAGTAAAGCGCGCCCGCTTCGGCTGAAATGCGCTGAAAGCCCGCGCTTTGAGCCGGCGCGGCTTTACGGGTTGCGGAAAACCCATAATGCTGGGAAGACGGAGGGAGCACGACTCCCTTTCACATGCCGCGGAAAAACTCAATCCGGAGGGAGGCGGGGGTTTCAACCCCCGCATAAAGTCCGCAGAATCAACGGAGCTTTAGCCCCGGAGGTTTGGTGCTTTGTAACAGGGCACGACTTCAGTCGTGCCGATAAAGCCATAAATTCAGCTGGGCTTTAGCCCCTGAGGGATGTTTATTCGGGATATTCTTCTGGAATTACGCCCTTTTCCGCAGCCTGTTTAGCACGACTTCAGTCGTGCCGATAAAGCCAATAAATTCAATGGGCTTTAGCCCCTGCGGCATGCTTTCGGGACCCTCAAAAGCCCCTAAAACACCCAAACACTCCCCAGCAGCATCAATATGGCTGCAATGGTCACAGCCTGGTAGAGCAGGTCATCCGAATGCCGCAGCCCGACAGGGCGCCCTGAGGACTCTGTCAGATGGGAGCTTGATGACTGCGCGGAAGTCTCCATGCGTGGCCTGCCTTTCTAATGCCGTGCGGCAAAATTGATAATCAAACGACGTCGCCAAGGCTGGACGCGTTCGGTTTTGCTTATGGATGCTCTTGATTGTTTTGACGACTTCCCATCCCTGGCGATTCACAATCAAGCCTGTTGACCCTGAAAAACTAAGCTGCTGAATTCCTTATCGTCCAACCACCCGAGAACACCACACAATGAACAAGAACGCGGCGCGCGACTCTATTCCTTCGGTAACGGGTGTAGAATTTCGCTCGTGAACTCTGGTCGCGATATTTTCCCGTCCGCTTCGCCCACACGTCCCGCCGGCACAGACGGGCGCAACTGGTTGCCGCTGGTGCTGGCTGCCGCAGTCGTGCTCGTTGCTGCCGCTGTCGTGATCCTGGTGTTGGAACACGGCAAGGGCGCCACACGGGTAACTCCAATTTCGGCTACGCTTGATCCTTATGCAATCAGCCTTCCACTCTCGAATTTGGCGATGAGCGAGGCGGCTAACCTGGCCGGCGGCAAAGTCACCTACCTTGACGGCCATATCGGAAACACGGGCGCCCGCACCGTCACCGGCGTCAGCGTCCAGGTGCTTTTCCGCGATGGGGCTCACCAGGTCACGCAGAATGAAACTCAATCGCTAAAGCTTATCCGCATGCGCCAGCCTTATATAGATATCGAGCCGGTTTCCACGGCTCCACTCAGGTCCGGCGCGGAGGCCGATTTCCGCTTGATCTTCGACGCTGTCTCCCCGGACTGGGACGGCGCATATCCCGAGCTTCGCGTGGTCCATGTGGAGAGCAAATAGTCTATCCGCCGGCTCTCCAGGGGGATATTTACCAAGTAGAAAATACTCTCCTCGGCAAAAAATACACGGATAGTTCACTTCCGCAGGTTTCTGGTCTTTGGTTTCCCTCGCGCCGAATCGACAGTAACCGCTTCAATATAAAGTGGATGCACAATTGCCGTCTCATTCCCCGCACTTTGGCACGGTCATTGCTCTAGGTAAAGGCGAGCAGACGTTATCGCTCACCCCGCAATCATTTCATTGCGGTCACTTTTCTAAGGGGTTACCCATGATGAATGCCGATTTAGCTGCCCGCTCCGTGTTTTCCCGCCGGTTCGCGCTCCTCGCTCTGGCATCTGCATTTGCAATACCACTGGCCGCGCAGCAGGCGCAGCCAACAGGCGATACACAGAACGTGAGCCAAACTGCTCAGCAGCAGACCCCGTCGAAGCTTAATAATGACGCCAAGGAGGGGTTCTGGGGACGCGTAAATCCGATGGCTCGCAAAAAGTGGGTCGGCAAAAGAATCGATCCTCTGAAGGACAGGCTCAGCGAACTGGACGAGCTGAACGCCAAGAATGCGCACGACATACAGGACGTGGATGCCAGGGCCAAGGCAGGGATCAACAAGGCTCAGTCAACCGCCGATGCCGCCAATCAAACCGCCTCAGCGGCGGGCGATGCGGCCCAGAAGGCTAACGCCACTGCACAGGATGCTACAGGCCACGTAAGCAAATTAGGCGAGACCGTCAGCGGCCTCGACCAGTATCACCCCGTAACTGAAGCCGACGTAACGTTTCGCGGCGGGCGGCCGATCTTATCGGCAGACGCTCGCAAACAACTTGACGATATGGCCGCCGGCCTCGCTGGCCATCAAGGCTACATCGTTGAAATTGAAGGGCACACACCCGGTAATGGCAGCGTTGGAATCCAGAATTCCAACCGCCTGGCAGAAACGGTCAAGCGCTACTTCGTAACTGAACATCAGATTCCCGTCTACCGTTTGCACTCATTGGCATTGGGCAATGTCCCTCCCGCGATCACCGGCGATGATAGTACCAAGCCGGCACGGATAAAGACCAGCACAGTGCATATACGGTTGATGGAAAACAGTTTGGCGGCCCAGGGCAATGCACCCCCCCATGATGCAGTTTCCCTGAACGGTGCGGAGCGGCCATAACGCCGCAGTCCCTCCCCCCCGAGGCTCCCTTCCGCGCGGCGGTCACCCAACCGCCGGCCGCCAAAAAAGCTCTCGAAACACGAGAGAACCAAGGCAACTTGGCCCCCGTTAATGACGGGGGCCGATTTTTTGGTGGTCACTGGCCAAAAATTCTTCTCTTCAATCCGTTCCTGTCCGTATCTAACGCAACCCGCTCGACTCTTCCTTCCAGATTTGCTACGGAAAACTCTTGATGAACAGAGGACAGAGGGAACCGGGCCTTCAAAGGCTGCGGAAAACTCAATTCTTAACCGCCGCATAAAGCCAATAGAATCATCGCGTCTCTATCCTATGTTGTTGATTCTTGGCCACTTCTAATTCAAGCGATTTCCGCAGCTTTTGAGCCAAAATTTGGCGTTTTTCAAGATTTTCCGTCCCAATCAAACCTTTTCCCGCAGCCTTTTCAGGCCCCTGAATGCCGCCTCAATTCGGTGGCCTTTACAGGCTGCGGAAAAACTCCCCCGATGGCGCTTTGTAACAGGGCACGACTCAGTCGTGCCGATAAAGCCAATAAAATCAATGGGCTTTAGCCCCTGCTGGAAGCTATTTGGGACTAATCCTTCTGAAATCCATTTCTGGGCTTTGTAACAATGGCCCTGCAACCCTGCAAGTTCCCTTCAATCTGTTGCATATAATTGAGCCCGCTCAGCGCACAATAGCTATAGAGGTTCCAAGGATGACTAAAACACAAATGGCCGAGCTCACCTCTGTCGGCGAATTTACCTCGTGTCTCGGCGCCCTCATCGGTCCTCCTGAACCTCCATCGCGACCCGAAAAATGAAAATCCGCGTTTTTCCACTTTTTTCAGTCCGCACCATCAAATAAGCTATTATTAATGAATAGCTTGTAAATTTTACATATTAACTTATCAGTTATCAATACCCCCTCATATAAGCTCGTTTTGAGCCCGACCGACCCACGCAGAGGTCATTCCCCAAACCGAAATCGGTGGGTCCTCGCTCCCCTCTCCCGGTAGAATCAACACAACATGGAACCATTGAACGAATCCCCAGGTCTTCCTGAATCCTTCCCCGACACCATTTTGGACGGCAGCCGGTTCATTCGCGCCTGCCTTCGCCGCCCCGTGGACCGAACCCCCGTCTGGTTCCTGCGCCAGGCTGGCCGCTATATGCAGGAGTATCGCGACGTCCGCAAGCACCACACGCTGGTCGAGATCTGCAAGCAGCCGGACCTGGCATCGGAAGTCACCATCACCGCCGCGGAAAAGCTGGGTGTGGATGCGGCCATCATCTTTGCCGATCTGCTGCTCCCCCTGGAGCCCATGGGGCTGCCGTTCGAATTTCAGGCCGGCGAGGGCCCCGTAGTCCACCACCCGGTTCGCACTGCGGAAGACGTCCGCGCCCTGCGCACCGATCGCACCGAAGACCTGGCCTACGTGGCGCGCGCCATTCAGAAGGTTGCCGCTCATTTCCGCAACCGCCTCGGAATCATCGGCTTTTGCGGCGCGCCCTTTACCCTGGCCAGTTACATGATCGAGGGCGGCGGCTCAAAAAACTACATCCACACCAAGCAGATGATGTACCGCGACACGCTCTCATGGCGCCTCCTCCTGGACAAGCTGGTCAAGGTCCTGGAAGAGTATTGTCGCCTACAGGTGCTGGCCGGAGCCGATGTTATTCAGATTTTTGACAGTTGGGTCGGTTCGCTCGCCGTTGCGGATTATCGCGAATATGTCCTCGAAGCCTCCAAGCGGCTGGTTTTAGCCGTGCAGAAGATGGGCGTGCCCGTCATCTACTTCGGGGTCGATACCGCCGGCTTGCTTCCCGATATGGCCTCCACCGGCGCGGACGTCATAGGGCTCGATTGGCGGCAGCCGCTCGAAGAGGCCTGGCGCGTCGTAGGCCACGGCCACGCCGTCCAGGGCAATCTCGATCCCATCACCCTTTTCGCACCGCTCGAGGTGTTGGAACTGCGCGTGAAAGAGATTCTGCGTGCTGCCAATGGTCGGCCCGGCCACATCTTCAACCTCGGCCACGGCATCGTGCCCACCACGCCGGTTCAAAACGTCCAGGCCGTGGTGCGCATGGTCAAAGAATTCCGTTTGAACGAACCAACGCTCTGAATCATGGGTGCCGCTTTGAAAGGGCGCTGCTTGAAACTTATAAAGTAGGGAAGACGGAGGGAGCAGGGGCCTTCAGGCCCCTGAATGCTGCCTCAATACGGCGGCCTTTAGGCCCGGGTCTTTTGCGCCAGCTCCAGAGAAACGCAACTGCAATACTTCAATCATGGGGAATTTGCAGGTTGCGGAAGAGCGCAACTCGCAAGGTTTTGTAACAGGGCACGACTTCAGTCGTGCCGATAGCCGCCCCTATCGAGATTTCGGCTTTAGAGCAGTTTGCGAAATAGTATCGACTTTTTTGCTGC
>PLZC01000333.1 GCA_003151985.1 Acidobacteriaceae bacterium | reverse complement strand
GCCAGCGACTTAGTTCAAACGCCGCAGTGTCCAGGAATGAGGTTGTGCCTGGATCGTGGGCTATCCGGAAGCGAGAACACCCCGGCCAGAATGACCGGATTGGGAATGCCGGCACTGGATTCTTAGCTTGATCAGAGATTCGCTTGCCCGCTTTCCGGCGAGGCGGGCTAAGTGCGGTTTAGTAGCAATGCTATCCAGACCCCTCCTCCGCGTTATCATTCCCCCATGAACCTCGAAGCAATTCAGGCTGCACTGCGCGAGGCCGGCCACGACGGCTGGCTCTTCTACGACCATCACCACCGCGATCCCATCGCCGGGCGCATCCTCGGCCTCGATGAAAAGGCCCACATCACCCGTCGCTGGTACTACTTTGTTCCCGCCGCCGGCGAGCCGCGCAAGCTCGTCCATCGCGTCGAGCAGGGTCGCCTCGACTCTCTCCCCGGCTCAAAAGTCCAGTACTCCAGTTGGCAGGAGCTCGCCGCGGGCCTCGAAGCCATGCTCTTCGACGCGCGCACCATCGCCATGCAGTACTCCCCCAACAACGCCATCATGTATGTCTCCATGGTCGATGCCGGGACGGTCGAGTTCCTGCGCGGCCTCGACAAGGAAATCGTCAGTTCCGCCGACCTCGTCAGCCAGTTTGAGGCCGTCCTCAGCGCAGAGCAGGTAGCCAGCCACACAATCGCCCAAAAAGCCATCGACGCTCTGCTCGCCGAGGGCTGGCGCGAAATCGCCCGCCGCCTGCGCCCTGCCTCGGGCCGCGCTGCCGGCCTCACCGAGTTCGACCATGTGCAATGGCTCAGCGAGGCCATGCGCCGCGAGGGCCTGGTATGGGAGAACGGCCCCAACGTCAGCGTCAACGCCAATAGCTCCGACTCCCACTATGAGCCGACAGCCGAGCGATCCGCGCCCATCCGCGAGGGCGATTTCCTGCTCATCGACATCTGGGGACGGCCGGAGAAGCATGGCAGCATCTTCTACGACATCACCTGGACCGGAGTCGTAGGCCGCGAGCCCACCGCACGCGAACAACTCGTCTTTGAGACAGTCCGCAACGCCCGCGATGCCGCCATCTCCGCCGTCGAGCAGGCCTTTGCCGCCAACCGCCCAATCTGCGGTTTCGAGGCCGACGACGCCGCTCGCAGGGTCATTCGCGCCGCCGGTTTCGGCGACTATTTCACCCACCGCACCGGCCACAACATTGCCCAGGAGTTGCACGGCTCCGGCGCGCATCTTGACAACCTCGAAACCCACGACGAACGCCGCCTGCTGCCCAACACCTGCTTTTCCGTGGAGCCTGGCATTTACCTGCCCGAGTTTGGCGTCCGCAGCGAGGTCAACATGCTAACCGCCCCCGGCAAAGCCTGGGTCACCGGCGCCATCCAGCGGGAGCTGGTCCGAATCTAACCGCTGCGGCGAGTCTAGTCCGCCACACGGAGGGTCTTTTATGTTTTGAAAGGGCATGACTTCAGTCGTGCCGTAAACGACCCAAAATAAGGTGGGCTTTAGCCCCTGAGGGATGCTTTTGAACGACACCGAGAAGCAGAATACACCCAATTTTGCTCGAGGCCGCCCAGGCATTATCCTTCCCTCAGGAGGGTCCCCATGACTGAAACCGTCCCCGTCTACCCCTACAAAACCCGCCTCAACATCCTGCACGGCCCCCTCGACATCATCGACGTCAAAGCCCTCGCCGATGCCTGCGAATTAAAATGGTTCAATCAGACACTCTGCCAGGTAAATGGCTCAGTCGTCCGCATGGGCGTCTTTGAAGGCGAATATCACTGGCACAAGCACGATGAGGACGACGAATTTTTCTACGTCATCGATGGCGCGCTGTTGATCGACCTCGAAGGCCGCACCGTCGAGTTGTCTCCGCAGCAAGGTCTGGTTGTCCCCAAGGGTGTTGTGCATCGCACTCGCGCCGAGCGGCGAACCGTGGTCCTCATGGTCGAAAACGCCGGAATCATTCCTACCGGAAACTGACTTGCCGCCCGCCCCGGTGCGGTATAGTCAAAAAGGAATGTCCACACCTCCAATCAAGCACGCCGCAGCAAGCCAAGCGTCAGGGCAAGGGTTCGTTTATCTTCCGTTGATCGCCGGCTGGCTGGTGCCGGGCGCGGGACATTTCCTGTTGCGCAAGTGGGGCCGCGGAGCGCTGCTGTCAGCTTCCATCCTGGGCATGTTTGTGTTGGGAATCGCGATGCAGGGCAAGCTCTACTCCAATGCGCACGACATTCTGGACATTTTGGGGCTGGCAGGCGACCTTGGCAACGGCCTGGTTTACATACTCAGCCGGGCTCTCGGCCTGGGCGCGGACCAGGTGCAGGTGACCACCGCAGACTACGGAACGCGCTTTATCGTGGTCGCGGGCCTGCTCAACGTGATCGCCGCCGTGGATGCCCACAATCTTCGCACCGGGAGGAAATCCTGGTGATACGGCCATCCCACTTTGCGGCGGTTCTGCTTTTTGCGCTCTTCGCGTCGGTCGTCTTCGGCATTGCCCAGCGCGCGACCCCCCGGCGCATGGTCCATTACGGAATCTATTGCTTCGTGCTCTTCGCCGGGTCGGCAGTGGTCCTTAGCTGGGTCATGTTCCTCATCGCGCGCTAGGGCGGGTGGGTGGATTCAAGGTTCAAGTGCAACAGGTGTGATTTTAGCTGACCAGTGCTGTACGAAGTCGAATGCGCCTTCCGGGAGGAAGAGTTCAGCGGGAGCTTTCCATCCCAGAGTTTTTCTTGGACGGGTATTGAGTCGCCACGCGATGTCGTCGAGCTGGTCTTGGGAGAACAGCGAGAGGTCGGTTCCCTTGGGCAGGTATTGGCGGAGCAAGGCGTTGGTGTTTTCGCTGATGCCCCGCTCCCAGGGAGCTTGTGGATGGGCGAAGTAGACGGTGACTCCGGTATTTTCCGTCAGGGTCTTGTGGTGCTTCATCTCCGAGCCCTGGTCGAAGGTCATGGAACGGCGCAACTGGCTTTCGAAGCGGTTGAGGATGTCGGTGAAGGCCTGGGCCGCGACGTCGGCCTTGCTGCTGCTCAACTTCACCAGGGCGACAAACAGGGTGGTGCGTTCGACCAGCGTGCCGACCTGAGAGAGGTTGCCCTTGCCAATAATCAGATCGCCCTCCCAGTGGCCCGGGATGAGGCGCATCTGTATCTCGACAGGCCGTAAGTCGATTAAAGTCATCTCGGGAATGGATGGCTTGCTGCGCCCGTCCTTGCGTCGTTGCGGCCTTCTGGCGTGGTGTCGGCGGCGCATCAGGGCGAGCAGGCTGGAGCGTAGATGCCCCCGTGGCATGGTGTAGAGCGCGGTGTAGATGGTCTCGTAGGAGAGCCGCACGGGATCGGGCATACGAGCCAGTGTGCTCGCAATCTGGGCCGGACTCAAGCCCTGGCGAAGATGATCGACCACGATGAGCCATAGCGGGTTGCCGGGGATGAGCTTGCGCGGAACACGCGGCGTGCCGGCCAACAGGCGGGCTCGGCGGTCGGCTGGCACGCATCTGTATCCGCCGGCAATCCTGACCCTGTCTCGCCGCGCTAAATCTGTTGGGGATTGCCAGCCGTTCCTCCGCAACTCGCGGATCACGGTGGACTTGGCTCGCATGAGGCCGGCGGCGATCGCCACCGGCCTCATGCCAAACGTCAACTGCGTCTCGATCAGAGCCCGTTCCTCTGAATTCAGATGACTGTAGCTTCTCGGCATATGCAACTATCTCCTATTCGGGAAATGTTGCACTTGTACCTTGAATCCACCCACCTCTTTCCCCGGGACCAAGCATTCTCTAGCAGCCTGACCCGCTGCATGACGGCAATTCGCTTCTGCTCAAAGTGCATTAATTTTCAGTTGCAGATAATTATCACGACCCGGTGCATACTATCCATAGAAGGGTCAAAGGTAACCACCGCAGCCCCCAGGAAATCACTGCTTGCTCGACTCCATTTCGACCCCAGGCTCATGCCTCGCTCGCCACAATCGCTAGGAGAAATTGAAAATCTTGGCGCTTTTACTACTTTTTTCGCGCTGTCGTCGCAATAAGCAATAAGAATGAGTTACTTGTAAATTTGACCTATTAACTGATGGGTAAACAATAACCCCGGATTTAAGCCGATTTAAGGCAAATGACGCCACTTTTTGCGCAATTTGCGCGCTTTTTGCTGCCAAATTCTCGCAAGACGCAATGAGCCCGAAACGTCCACGGTCGAGTCGTTCCTGTATACTTTAGTTGTCACTTGACAAATTATATCGGATCGATAGATACTTTAGTGTGTACTTAATCATTTCCCCCTTCACAGGAGGTAAACCATGCATACTTTGGAGAAACAAACCACCGTCCACAGCACCTTTGTGATCGAGCGCCGTTACCCGGCCGCGCCTGAGCGCGTCTTCGCCGCATTCGCCGACCCCGCCAAGAAGCGCCGGTGGTTTTTCGAAGGTGACCATCACGATGTGGAGACCTATGAGCTGGACTTCCGCGTCGGCGGCAAGGAGCAGGCCAGGTTTCGCTTCAAGGAAGGAACCCCGGTGGCGGGAATGGTATGCACAAACGACACCATCTACCAGGACATCGTGCCCAACCGCCGCGTGGTTTTTGCAGGGACAATGACGCTTGAAGGCAAATGCATTTCTGCGGGGCTGGCGACCATCGAGCTGCTGCCCTCGAAGTTGGGTACCGACCTGATTTGCACTCACCAGGGAGCTTTTTTCGAAGGAGCGGACGGGCCGGAAATGCGCGAGGCAGGATGGCGCAAACTGCTGGAGAAACTGGACAACGAATTTGCCAAGTAGCGGTTGCCGGTGTTGGAAAACGCCGACTCTGGACCGATGGAAAAGAAGAAACTCAATCCCGACCGTGTATTCCATGCACTCGGTGACCCGACGCGCCGGGCGATTCTGGAGAGGTTGAGTGAGGGGCCGATGTCGGTGTCGCGCCTCGCAGAACCGCTGGAGATGACCCTGGCCGCCGTCGTTCAGCACTTGCAGGTGCTGGAGGAATGCGGCCTTGTTCAGACCGAAAAGCTGGGGAGGGTTCGCACTTGCCGCATTGAATCCGCAGGATTTTCGTTTGCGGCGCAATGGATCGCCGATCGCCGCACGTTGTGGGAACGCCGGCTTGACCGGCTTGGAGAATTACTGGCGGAGCCGGAAGAGGATAGCCCAAGCGGATATGAGTGGCTTGGCTGATTGCCACAAAAAATCGAAAGCGCCGGGGACTTGCGTCCCCGGCGCCTCAATTATGTTGACCTCGCAGGTTGCTCGGTCCATGCATCGTCCCTTTAAGCCTTCCGATGAGGCTCCGAGTTGCCCCGGTTCCTGCATATTCAGGCCGAGCCGGCGATGGATCATCGAGTTTCCTCGAATTTCGCATCCTTTCGGCGGTACCTGAGATGAAGCTTCGGGTTGCCCCGGCGCTTCGATCCTTTGGTATCGCCTGACGGTGAGTCTTCGGGTCGCCCCAAATTCTGCACCTTCCGGCTGTGCCGGCGATGGATGATCGAGTTTCCTCGACTCTCGCATCCTTCGGCGGAACCGTCGGTAATTCTCCGGGTTACCCCGAATCTTCACCTTCGGTGTCGCCTGTCGATGAGCTTCCGGGTCGCCCCGAATGCTGCATCTTCCGGCAGTGCCAATCGGCGAATCTCCGGGTCGCCCCGAATCTTCACTCCTCGGCGACGCCGACTGATGGATCTCCGAGTTTCCTCGGATCTCGCACCCTCCGGCGGTTGCCGCTTCGCGTCTTCGGGTTTCCCCGAATCCTGCATCTGCGGCTGGGTCGATGATGGATCCCGGCTATCTTCGAACCTTGCATCCTCGGCGGAGCCGCGGATGAATCTTCGTGTCCAATCGGGACTTGCATATCCCAGAACGACTCTGGATGCACTTTCAATCTCTGTTCGACTCCCCATGGCCGGACAAGCCGACAATGTAAAACCGCTTTTTGATTGAACTTGCATCGTCCTGTCAGGCTGGAACTGCGTTTCCAATTCCCTACAGGGCCATCACTTAATTTGGAGAGTAGGCCGGTTCGATCTGTGGATTCAAGTGCAAAAAAGGGTTAAATCTGTGGATTTCACCAGTGTTGGTGCAAAAATCGAAAAAAGAGGTTATCCTGCCCCGACTGTCGAGCTGCGGCGGCTGGATTTGTGGGACTAGGGAATAGGGACTGGGGACTAGGGACTGGGGACTAGTCGAGGTCTGTGGCCACCCACCCTTGCGTAGAAAAAACGCAAGGATGGGGCACCTGGCCATTATTGAACCTCTTATAGACAACGGTTTATTGAGATTTGCGGATTCCCAGGCCTAAAAACAGAGACCTGGGAAACCCGCTTTGGCGGCTAGATGGGCTTTTCGGTGGTGTTGTGGGCGTCGGCTATGTTGTCGGGGGGGTCGCTGAATGACTTGCCGGCGCGATAGGCGGACTTTTGATACCGGGAGCCGACTTTGCGGATGGCATCCTGGGCGCCATCGTTCCAGGTAATGTGCGCCTCGCCGTTCGCGTACTCCCACTTGCCGTGAATGCTATTGAGCGTACGGTAGGCATCCCCGTTCTCAGAGAGCGTGATGTAGAAGGTGCTTCCGGAGCCGTCGCCCACTTCCCATTTTCCAAAGTAGCGCCCGCGGGACGGACCGGAAGTGACCGCTGAGGCTGACGGCGCGGCGCCAGGAAACTCGACCCGGTCGATATCGCTCAAGCTGAAGCTCTGGCGATGGCCGTCTTTGANNTTGGATGCAGGTGGCGCGCCAAAGACGCCGGGAGCGGCGAGAAGAAGGACTGAGGCCAGGGCCGCAGAGCTGACGATCTTACGCATGAGGTTCTCCTTTGCGTCACCGGACCAGTGAACAGTGGTCAGTGGACACGGACGAAATACAAACATGAACGCCTGATTTGTTTACGCAGGATGAGAGACGATGGTTCCCGAAAAGCAGGGACTAGGGACTAGGAAATAGGGACTAACGTGAGCGGCGAGTTCGGCTCCGTAGGTCTTGAGGTATTTCATGCCGGTGTCGCAGAGAATGGTGACGATGGTGGAGCCGGGAGGCAGGTCTTCTGCCACGCGGAGAGCGGCGACTATGTTTCTTGCTTCGCGTGCCCGGCGTTTCAATGCCGACAGGTGATATCCTATGCGGCATAAGAGGGATTTTATGGAAGAAAAAGCTACATCGCTTGACGTTGATAGAAGAGAGCTAGGCAGTGCAACGAAAGATCGTACCCGCTTTCAGAAGGTTCTGCATAGTTGTGTCCGTTCAGAGGGAATCGATACTCAGGGCAGCGTGCTGATTGTCGGTGGGAGCTTCGAGGACATAGACGTCTTGCGCAAAGTCGGCTTCCGGCGCATGACCCTGACCAATCTTCAGGATCTGGCCGATTTCAAGCTGCCGCATATGGATGGAGTTGAACTAAGCGAGCTGAACGCAGACGCTGAAGATATGCAAATTGCAGACGGGAGCTATGATCTGGTACTCGCGCACGAAGTGCTGCATCACTGCCGTTCTCCGCATAAGGCACTGCTTGAGATGCTCCGTGTCAGCCGCAGGCATGTCATCATCTTGGAGCCGAATGACTCGCTTCTAATGCATGCTTTCGTGAAGCTGCGTTTCTCGTTTCCGTATGAACTGCCCGCGGTCATCTCCCATAACTTCCAGGAAGGCGGGGTTCGCAACAGTTGTGTCCCTAACTATATCTTTCGATGGAATGAGCGGGATATCTACCAGACAACAGCATCCGACATTCCAGAATCGGAATTCAGCCTGTTCATTCGGCGCTACTGGGACTTCAACGTTGACAAAGACGAACTTGCGCTACGCACCCACACGCGGATCGGCAGCTTCACCAGGATCATGGGCCCCGGCCTGTTTGTGGCCTGCCTGCACGGATTTCAGGCTGTTGTAAACCGCTTGCCGTGGCTGGGCGGGCAAGGGAACAAGTTCTTCGGCTGCATAACCAAACACGACGGCCTGAAGCCATGGCTCGTTCGCGAAAACGGCCGGATTGCCTACAATCAAAGCTATGAGAAGCGTTGACGATTGGGAAGCAATGCGCGTTTCTGTCTTTTATGACATAGGCAATGACTGAATGGTAGATTCGCGTGAATTCTGGTAGCCCATAACAGATATCAATTCGGCGGCGGGGAAGACGCGGTGGTGCGTGACGAGGTCGAGTTGCTTAAATATCGCGATTTTTCCATCTACTGCTGCGGTGGGGCCCCGGGTTGGGCGGGCGGGGTCAGAACGAATCCCTTGCGGACGAGCGCGAAGCCTGGCTGGGGCAGTTCCGCCTGAAGGAGTTGATTCTCCGGTCCGGAGAAGAGATCGGTAACCGCTCCGGCGATAGTGGCTACGAGGTGGTGAACAGAGATAGGCTGGCCGTCCAATGTGCCTTGCTCATCTGCATAGGTGGCGAGCTGGATGGATGCGACGGAGCCGGCCCCTTTGGGGCTGATGGCCCATAGGTCGCGGTTGTTCTGGGCGACAGCCAGGGCGAGAAGGGTTTCAAGAGCGCCAGGATCGAAGTCGGGAAGGAAGACGGCAGAGGGGTGTGGGTCAAGACGGGTGGTGGAACTGCGGCCGTTGGCGGA
>PLZC01000321.1 GCA_003151985.1 Acidobacteriaceae bacterium | reverse complement strand
GCTACTTGCACCACGGGCTGCTAGGTCTGGACTCCTTGGTTTTTCTGGACGACAACCCCGTGGAACGGGGGCTGGTGCGCAAGCTCCTTCCCCAAGTGGCCGTGCCTGAACTGCCGGATGAGCCGGCATACTACGCGAGAACGCTCGCGGCGGCCGGCTACTTTGAAGCCGTGGCATTTGCAAGCGAGGATCTCAGCCGCGCGGGCTTTTATCAAGACAACGCCCGGCGCACCAGCCTGCAAAAGCAGGTTGGCGGAGTTGACGCCTACCTGGCTTCCCTGGAGATGACCATCGCTTTCCAGCCCTTCGATGCGACCGGAAGGGCGCGCATCGTGCAACTAGTAAATAAATCCAACCAGTACAACCTGACTACGCGCCGCTACACCGAACCCGAAGTGGCCGAGGCGGAGCGTGACCGGGAGGTCTTTACCTTGCAGGTCCGGCTGGCAGATATTTTCGGCGACAACGGCATGATCTGCGTTGTTATCTGCCGGCCTGCCGAGACCGGCGTGTGGGAGATCGATACCTGGCTCATGAGTTGCCGCGTTCTGGGCCGCAAGGTGGAGAACATGGTGCTGCGTGAGGTTCTTGAGCATGCCCGTGCGGCAGGCATAAAGAAGGTAAGCGGCACTTATCGCCCCACTGACCGCAATAAGCTGGTAAGAGACCACTATGCGAAGCTCGGATTTACCCAGGTGCGCGAAGAAGAATCCGGCCTGACGCGCTGGGAACTGCTGGTCGAAGGTGCGGCCCCCGATTGCGCGCCGATGAAGGTGATTTCTCAAGGTTTTGAGACACTAAAGGAGAACTCAATAGCATGAGCGCATTGAAGGCCGGTCCTGAAAGCACGCAGGAACCGAAGCTGCCATCGCGAGACTGGATAATCCTCCCCCTGCTCAGTCTGCTGACAATCTGCTTCCTGGCAGTTTCAACTGAGTCGATTGCGCGGCTAGTGTTCAGCGAATCAAAGACCGGTGTGGGAAGCTGCATAGTGAAAGACGATCCATCCACCGGGGCGCGGGGGATTCCGAATTCCGTGTGCTGGGAGAAGAACCCTGAAAGTCAGTGGATCGAATATAGATTCAATAGCTGCGGGCACCGCGCGGGAATGGAGTGCGGACCAAAGCCGCCTGACACATTCAGGATCGTGATGATCGGATCTTCAATCGCTCTTGGGGAGCGTGTTCAAAGAGAGAAAACCTTTGCCGCTCTTCTGCCTGCGGAACTGTCACGAGAGACAGGAAAAAAGGTCGAGCTGTACAACGAATCCATGGGCTGGGGATTCTCGCATAGCACCACTCTCCGATTCAATTCCGTTCTGGGTGCCAACCCCGACATGATCCTCTGGATATTGGCGCCAATGGACATAGAGAGAACCTCACTCGTGTTGCCCACCGCGGATCTTGATCCATATGCCTCCCTCAGCCTTCGGGCCAAGGCCTGGCGCCGCGCCAAGGATGAGCTCGCCGCAAATTCGATTGCGGTTGTGGCATCGAACATCTTTGGCCGAACGCGTACCGCTTTGCTTCTCCGCCACTTTCTGTATAAGAGTCAGAGCCGGTACCTGAAGGCCTCTTTGGTTGCACCGGACACCAACATGGGCTATCTGAAATCCGAACTGAGTGAGGAATGGAAGACGAGGCTCATAGCATTCGATGCCGATGCTGCGGTCATTGAGGGTCAGGCAAAGACGGCAGGCGTGCCATTTGTAGCCACGTTTCTCCCTGAACGTGCGCAGGCGGCAATGATCTCAAGGGGAGATTGGCCAGCCGGATATGACCCCTGCAAGCTGGATACTGAAATTGGCTCCATCATCACCAGGCATGGCGGAACCTATGTCGACATATTGCCGGCTTTCCGCAACATACCCAATCCCGAGCAGTATTACCTGCCGGTGGATGGCCATCCCGACGCCGGTGCGCACGCTATTTTCGCCAGGCTGTTGGCCGGCGAACTTGCAAACGGGGCTGTGCCGGAACTCCAAGCCGCCTCGTACCCGAAATTTGCACAGAAGCAAGGTAGATGACCGTGGATACAGGTTCATTTCAAGCGGCTTCAATCCAATTTGTGCTCTTCGGACTGGCCGTGGCGGTCGTCTCCAACGTTAGTCGCTCGCGAGTCTGGCGCTCCGCTGTACTCATGCTGGCAAGTATCGTCTTCCTCGGGCTAATGGCGCATACCCCCCTCCTGGCCTTTCTCCCTTTGATTGGTTTCCTGTCCTTGGGTTACGGCGGGCTCTGGCTGCTTGAGCGAGGTTGGTCGAAGTCTCTGATTTGGAGCATCCTGGCCGTTCTCTGCGTCTACATCTGGCTCAAGAAGTATACGTTTCTGCCGGAAAGCATCTTCTTGCATTCTCCTTACTCCACGCTCGGGCTCTCGTATATCTTCTTCCGGGTTCTGCAATTGTTGATTGAAACTGGCGATGGAGGCGAGGAGCAGCGGCACATCGGGCCCTTCGCTTTCCTGCTCTACTCAATCAATTTCACTACATTCATTTCCGGCCCCATCCAGTGCTACGACGAGTTCGCGCGAGATCAGTTTGCAGACCAGCCGAACGGGTTGGGACCGCGCGCCATCGGCCTGCAAATGGAACGGATTGTTCGCGGCTTTTTCAAGGTCCACGTGCTCGCGATGCTCTTCAACATGGTGCATGTAGACGCATTGTCGCAGTTGTCCCAACCGGTACCGCTAACCCTCAAGCTATACGCCGCCTTCCGACTGGTAGTCGTGTACCCGTTCTTTGTTTACTCGAGCTTCTCCGGATACATCGACATTGTGATCGCACTGGCGCGGTTGATGCGCGTGCGCCTGCCAGAGAACTTCAATCGGCCCTTTTCGGCTACCTCGTTTCTGGATTTTTGGAACAGGTGGCACATTACACTCTCAACTTGGATGAAGACATATGTATACAACCCGCTGCTGGTGGTTCTGATGCGGCGCATCTCGTCCTTGACGCTGCAACCGCTTCTTGGCGTTTTCTGCTTCTTCATTACGTTCTTCCTCGTTGGCGTCTGGCATGGGCGCAATTCGGAGTTCATTTTTTTCGGCGTGCTGTTGGGTGCCGGGGTATCGATCAATAAACTCTGGCAGGTGGGATTGGCGCGCATCCTGGGCCGCAAGGGCTACAAGGCGCTGGCAAAGAACCCTGTGTATACTGCTTTTGGCCGTGGCCTCACTTTCAGCTGGTTTGCCTTCGCAAGCACCTGGTTCTGGGCAGACTGGCGCCAGATAGCTAAAGTTTTTGCCGCACTTAGCGCTGTTCAATGGCTGTTTGTCTGGCTTGCGATCTTGTTATGCGGAACAGCCGTACTGGCGGCGTGGGAGTGGCTGTGCGGCGCACTGTTATCGATTCAGACTACGGAAGGATCGGTGCTTACGAGTCGCTATGCCCGTACGATTTATGCGAGCGCGATGTGCCTCATAGCTTTTGTCCTTAGCGTCCTGCTTAATCAGCCCGCTCCAGACATCGTCTACAAAGCATTCTAGTAGTCTTCAAGTGCAGCGTGGACCTCTATGCTTTTCGACCTTACGCAAGAGCCTGTCGGCCTGACCCGAGGTCCAAATGATTGCGCTCGAGTCTTCGCATCTCTCCGTCGTCCTCGGCAGAATTGATTTGGAGCACTCTCCCTTGACTGGGTCCTGTGCCGCGTGGGAAACTGACCATCTAATGGAACTGTGGTTACCACTCGGATGCTGGCGATAGATTGTGATATTGAACAAGCGCCTACTCTCAACTTCAATCACAACCCTTGCCCCGAGGTGGCCGTCACCAATGAATAGTGCGAACCTAGTCGAAGATTTTACCTCCTTGGTAACCGCTGCGAACCCTTTGCACAGTTCTTTTATGAAGCGATCGCTTCGCTCCATGCGGGAAGATACCCGCACGGAATTGACCGATTACCTCATCTACTGTTTGTCGATTGGTTTATCGCTGGATTATCTTGCCGACAGTTACAATACGATCGTCAACGATACGATGATGGAGCAAATGTTCTTCGAAGAGCATAAGCGCTACCGCTGGAGCCGCTTTGAAGAATTGGCTCACTCCGTCTATTTCGACGACGCGTACATGCGCAAGTATATGTACGGGCTCGCCATTACTGCCTTCCTATGGCCCAACCACGTGGCCTTGCATGACTTCTTTATCCGCACTTTTCCGCGAGGTCAAAAAGGCAACTATCTCGAAATAGGCCCAGGCCATGGCTATTACTTTATGCAATCCGCCCGGTTGGGTGATTTTGAGCGACTGCTCGGCGTTGACATCAGCGCCGCCAGCGTTGCCTTGACACGGGATATTGTCCGGCATTTCGAAATCGAAAAGAAATGTCGGGCCGAAGTTGTCGAAACTGACTTCTTGACCTTTCACGAGGATAATGAGAAATATTCCTGTATCGTAATGGGCGAAGTCCTGGAGCACGTGGAGGACCCCGGACGGTTTCTTTCAGCAATCGCCGGTTTGAGTTCGCCTTCCACTCACATCTTTGTGACGACGTGCATGAACGCGCCTGCAGTCGACCATATTTCCCTGTTTCGCACCGGAAAAGACGTAGAAGATATCATTACGTCGAGTGGCCTCCGGATTGTTGAGACCTGTTACGTTCCGTATGCAGGAAAGACTCCGGCGGAGTGCGAGAGAGATGCCTTGGCCGTGAATGTGGGTTATGTGCTGCGGAAAGCATAGAGACTGCCCGGCGCACAGTGATCTGCTGCCTCGGTTGTGCAGAGTGTGATGTGTCAGAGTTAGCCTCGATATGCGGTGGTTTCTTGGACAAGATCAACGACTCCGGCCGCCCGATGAAGCTGCCGTTGCGTACAACGTTGCTGCCGAATGACGAAAGGCAGTGACTGCGGACTGCT
Organism: Acidobacteriaceae bacterium; assembly: GCA_003151985.1. Taxonomy (GTDB): domain Bacteria; phylum Acidobacteriota; class Terriglobia; order Terriglobales; family Acidobacteriaceae; genus Telmatobacter. The sequence goes on along the minus strand of PLZC01000321.1, from coordinate 950 downwards.
CAATTGCTTGGGAGACAACACCATCTTCAGCGTTCGAGAAGTTCTGGACATTTCGGGGGACGATTTTGGAAGCGATCTCAAACTTTACTCTTCATCATGTCGGATACGCCGTGAAGGCTATTGAGTCAGTTTCTGGAGTTTACGTGGCGCGCTTCGGCTATACCGTATGCACGCCGGTTATTCACGATCCCCTGCAGACGGCATTGGTGCAGTTTCTTTCCTTGCCCGGAGACCATGTCTATCTCGAGTTCGTGTCCCCCGACGGACCGGAAAGCCGTCTCACGAATGCAATTCGCAAGGGCGGTGGACTTAACCATCTCTGCTATCTCGCAGATAACCTGGAGAAGGCCGCCGACAAGCTTGCTCAGAGTGGCATGATGCTGATTTCGCCGCCGCAACCGGCCGTCGCTTTTGCTTGCCGTCGAATCTGTTGGCTGGTGGGGGAAGATTTGCTCCCAATCGAATTAGTAGAGCGAACTAAGTCGGGCGATTCCTGCGAACCAGGACTCTAGATGCCGTCGAATCGGCTGAACCTCGACGCCCAAATCCGGCGGCGCCACGATCTTCAGAGTTCATGCCGCTCTAGTTGAGCTTTGTCATGGAGGCAAGCGCGTTGCGTGGCAGGTAGATCAAAACAGGATTAGAGGATTCATGCCGCACCAAGCAGAAGAGTTCTAAAATCGTCCTCCAGCGCCGACCATATAAACCTATTAATATCAATCAAATACAAGAGACTTTGTGGCGAACGCGATTTGCTAGGTCACCTAAAAAGTCATCCATAAGAAAGGGTGACCGACCATCAAACAAACTAAACAATCCCTGCAAGACTGACGAGTTCGCCTTCATCCGGTGGAAGTCGCGGTTCGAGTCCTGCAGCGCCCGCCAGAACCCCTTACAGATCATAGAGTTAGTTTGAGAGCAACCTTAGCAGCCCGTGGTTAAAGTCAGGT
>PLZC01000150.1 GCA_003151985.1 Acidobacteriaceae bacterium | reverse complement strand
GGTATGGATTAAAAAACACCCCTTCAAGCTGTGCAATCCACGCCCTGTTTCGATTCGTGAAAGCTCCGCACCGTGTCCATGCTACTAAAAGCAAATTGGTGAAACCTGTCGAGTCTAGCCGCTCAGCTATCAAGTTCGGCCGTACCCATCTCTCCGGCAACGTCCCAGGAGGTGGAACTGGGGTTTAGAGACAACCGTCATCCCTTCTTATTCAACCAATTCAGCAATTACGCTTCAGCCCCGGATTCAAATACTCCGTGTTGGCAAAGAGTGCAGGTCGTGATGCACGCTGAATTCTCTACCAACCTGCCCTCGCCTGCCCGATGACAAACGCTGCGACGACGAGCACTGCGCTGCCAAACAGCATTCTTCGCAGGTCGGCTTTCGATCGCTCTCTCCACTCCCCCAAGCCAACACCCCATGCATTTGAGGTGATCACGATCATACCGATGAACACCGGCCAGCCGACGCTTGTGCCCAACTTGCCAAGGCTCGCGGCGCTCGCGCCATAGAGAAAAATGCTGATCGCCCAAACGATGCTCATTCCGAGCACGAGCGTGGCGTCGTAGCGCAAGCCGATGCCGCGAAACAAAGCCCACTCGCGTGCCGCCGAAATGCGATAGAAACAGATTGCGGCTTGGGAGACGGAAGCAGCAGACAGGAAGACTGCCCAAGCCACCCATTGCCCAAGGCCGGAGTTCTCTGTGCTTCGCGGCAGCAACGATATCCCATACTGAATGCCGATGTTCAGCAGTGGCGAGCCGATGCCCCCGGCGATCGCCACAATCAGGCCCAGACGGAACTTTCCCCTGTCCTTGGCGGTTGTCCGGCCGCCTCTCCCTGCACGCGCGCAGACAATCACCCCTGCCACCATTGCGGCCAAGCCGACGAGGAACACGACATCAGCCACGGTGCGCACCGCGAAGCCACGTACGCTCGCGAAAGGGATCAGCGCGCCAATCGCGATCGAAAGTCCGAGTTGAATTGAGTACCCAAGCGCGATGCCGAGCAGATCGAGGGCCAACCCATACAAGAGTGAGGCGACGCCCCAAAGCAGCCCCAGAGCGATTAAACTAACGAGACCATTCGATGGAATCGAGGAGAGTGTAAGCCTCCAGTCGGGTACTGCCAGCAACACTGCGGCCCACGGAATCACCATCATGGCAAGCAGGGAGAAGACGCCCCAGATATGATTGAACTTCCAACCTCGCGCTGTCTTCATCGGGACAGCGAAGGTTCCATTCAGCGCGCCGGAGGCGATGATTCCGAGCCAGCTTATCATGTGAGCTTTACCCCGAAGCGCTCGAGCGCGTCGGCGCGCAATTCCGTGCCGGCGCCGGGCAATTCGGGCGGCGTGAATCGTCCATTTGTCACTTGGGCCGGTTCGCGGAAGCACTCCAGCGTCCACGGAATGTACTCAAGAATTACGCAGGCAGGGTGCGCTAGCGCCATTTGCAGGTGCACTTGCATCATGTCTCCGGCGTGCGGCGCCACTGGCATACGGTATGCAAGTGCAAGGTCTGCCACTTGCCAAAACTCCGAGATGCCGCCGAGTCGTGTCGCGTCAGGCTGCGGGTAGTGGATTGCGCCGGCGCCAATGAATGCAGTGAAGGCATCGAGTGAGTACAGTTGTTCGCCGAGGGCGATCGGGGTCCGTATCGACTCCGCCAGCCGGCGGTGGCCCTCCACATCGTCGTACCACATGGGCTCCTCGAACCACGCCACTTCAAGTTCTTCAAAATGGCGCCCCAATGCGATGGCGGAGGGAAGGTCGCATCGACCGTTCGCATCCACCATGAGCCCGGCGACTGGCCCAATGGCGCTGCGGACTGCCCGCACGCGATCGATATCCTCGTGTGCCGATGGTAATCCAACTTTGACCTTCACGCCCTGAAATCCCCGCTCTTCGATTGACCTGCGACAATTGTCCACGAGTTGGGCCTTGCTTAGGCTCAGCCATCCTCCATCTGTGTTATATGCGGGGATGCCTTCCCGTTTGCCTCCCCCCATCAACCTCCATAACGGCTGTCCGGCGGCCTTGGCCTTCAGATCCCAAAGCGCGATATCCACCGCGGCCAGTGCTAATTGCGTAATACCCGTCCGACCCACCCATTGAGCAGGAGGGAAGTGGTACATCTTCTTCCACAACGCGAGTACGTCGTGAATGGATTCTCCCAGGAGCAGCGGTGCATAGACCTTGGAGATGCAGTCGGTAATCAGCATGTCGCTCGCGCTGTGAGCATGAGTGCCGGTGTAACCGAATCCGCGAAGCCCAGAGTCGGTTTGAATCACTACACCGGGCACGCCCCAATGCGTCAGGCTGTGCATGCTGTCGGCAATGTGTTGGCCCGTAACGGGCACATGGAGCAGGAATGGCTCGACTGCTGTGATTCGAATTTCCTCAGTCGCGGTGGTTGATGCTCGTCCCAATGGATTGGGTTTGGTCATAAAACTCGTGCCTCCGAATTGCAGTGATCGTAGAGCCGGAGAAGGGTATCGAGAACAGCCAGTCCGTCCTCGGCTGTCACCCGTGGTTTGGTTCCCGAATCCAGGCAGTCCAGGAAGTGTGCCATTGCGGCTTGAAAGCTGTAGCCGTACCCCTCGGGCGGTTGGTGTGTAAGCCAGCCTTGCCACTCCTCGGGCATCGCCTCAGCCACTTCCGAGAAGTAGCTCACTCGCGGCTCCGGGCTAATCACGTATTGAACCGCGCCCTTGTCACCGGAGATCTCGATCGAATTCAGATATCCGATTGGCCAGTCATGCTGATAGCCAGGCAACTTGTGTCCGTAGCTGACAAAAAGCTGCGCCAGAGCGCCAGATCTGTAGCGTAGAGTGGCCGCGGCGTGATCCTCGCCTTCCATCTCCGGCCGGCTGAGCTTGGCGATATAGCCGGTCACAGATTCGACTTCGCCGAATATCTCCCGCAGGCAATAGACCAGGTGGCCGCCCGCATCTACCCAGCAACCGCCACCCGTCTGTTCCCGGCTGAGCCGGAAATCCCACGGCCTGAAGGTCAGCCATCCGGCGGAGGTTCCTTTGGCGAAGAGAGGCCGGCCCAGCCAGCCTTTGCGAACAAATTCGACGATTTGCTGGAATGCCGGATGGAACAGACCGGTATGCGTCACCAGCAACTGAATCCCGCTCTTCTCCACAACCTCGACAATCTTCCGCGCATCCTCGCGAGTGCCGGCCACCGGTTTTTCCATGAACACCGGTTTTCCTGCGCGAGCCGCAGCGGTCACGTATTCCAGATGTTTGTCATGCGGCAGAAACAGGCAGATTGCGTCAGGGTCAACCTCGCGCAGCATTCGATCGAAAGACTCAAAACCGGGGACCGCCCACTGCGATTGGCGCTCAACCACCGCTTCCGGGCGGCTTTCGCAGAATGCCACTAATTCGGCGCGGGCAGGCATCGCCTGAATCGAAGCGTAATGAACGTCGGCAATGCGGCCGGCGCCTACAAATGCAAGGCGGTGACGCTTCATACTCTGCCCCCTCTCTCCGTACGGATCCTGTCCAGATCCGCAGCCAGGTACCGCGCCAGGTGATCAAGATAGAGCTTTCCGCGCTCAGCATCCGCCGGGCGCTGGTCACCCAGCACGCCGTTGGCTGATACCATTTCGATTCCGGCGCTCATCATGGTCTTCTCAATTGATTCAAATGGAGCCGTATTTCCCAGTTCAGCAACCTCCATGCGGACCAGGCCGGGACGCGCAGCCAGCATCATCGAGGTTTCGAACTCGCCGGCGTGCGAGCCGGACGAAGACAGCTCGATTCCTGCCACGAGCGGGATTTTATTCCACGTCTCTGACACATATCCGCTTAGGTCTTTCAGACCTGTCACGTGACATCCCGGCCACTTTGCTTCCAGATCGGGAAGGCAAGCCTGCAGCACGGGGTTATCGCCTCCATGTCCCAACCAGAAATAGACCACCCGGAATCCGGACCGTGCATGACTCTCCGCGATGTCGTGAATTATCCCAGCCAGCGTCGATGAAGCGAGCGAAACGGTGCCGGCAAATCGCGCGTGCTCAGGCGAGTATCCCAGCGTGACCACCGGCCCCACCAGAGTGTGCCCAAGAATACGCGCAGCTCGGAGGGCTGTCTCAGTGCCGTGAATGCTGTCAACGCTAAGCGGAAGAGCTGGGCCGTGTTGCTCCGTCGCGCCCAACGGAACGATCACGGTGTCAAAGCCACCGTTGATTAAACGGCGAATCTCCACTGTGCTCAATTCCTCTATGAAAAGCGCGGACTGGAATGATCCGGGTATGGGCTTTGTCAGCGCGACACCTCCGTGACCCTCACTTTGCGCCGACTCAGGGTGGGGCTTACTGAGTGACCGGGGTCAGCGACCACTTTCAACAGATACTCGCCCTGAGTGCGCGGCACTGCCAATTCAACATCGTAATTAGCCTGGCCTAGCGCGGGAACGTCAAATGCGGCCTCGGCATGTGTTGCTGCTGCGCCACCGGCGCTGGGCTCAAAAGCCAACGTCAGCTTGCCTGCCATCGACTGCTCGGTATCGTTGACCATCATGATGCGAAAGGTATGCTTCACTCCCGCATCGAGTTTTGGTTGCCAGAAGTTAATATAGACGCCGAGCGGCCGGAATGCCTCTTTCATGTAATCTTCGAAATAAGGCTGGAATTCGAGAGTGCGCACGTCACGGAAATAATCGCAGGTGAAGATATGCGGGCCTTCCCCATCGAGATATGCCAGGTAAAACACTGCTGCATGTTTCCGGAAGGCGCGATGATACTCAGTGAGACCTGCCAGCAGGTAAGCAGCAGTTGAGAAATTCTGGTCCGCTGTCGCTTTCGGGCCAGTGACGTGGTCAAACACTGGCTGCGTCAATATTGTCGGATGTCCATCCCTATGCAGCCATAGCCAGTCATACTCGTTGATGATGGTGGCATGCTCCGGCCCGGTTGGCTTCCACTCGAGCTTGATTTCCTCCGGCTTCTCCAAGTCCGACATCTCGAAGAGATGATCCGAGTGTGGCCTGAAAAGGTAGTCGGCAAATTTGTAAGGGTGAATCTCATAAGGATCGTTCGGACCCTGTGGCCCGTTGTACCCATTCTCCCAAGGCCGGTCCGACAGATCCATCTTGCGAACCTGGGGAATGACTGTATCTCCAAGGTATGACCAATGGGTCTCATTCGATGCATCCCACAGCACTAGGCTTGGATGGTTCCAGTTATCGCGGACGTATTCCTTGAATTCCGTCAGGATCTCGTTCTTGTCCCAAAGTTCCATGTGCAGCGGTTTGCGGTCGTCCCAGATAGGAAATTCATATTGCAGCAGCAACCCGGCTTCGTCAGCCACATCCAGCCAGTGTTGCGGAGCCGGCCCGATGCAGATGCGAAACCCATTCCAGTGCATTCGCTTCGGAATATCAACGAGGAGCTTTCGTACCCAGGCATCGTCCCATGGCAGCTCCGCAGAGTTGGGATCGGCAAAGAAGCGGTGTAGCGTGATGCTGGCCCCTCGCAGGTAGATTGGCTTGCCGTTGAGAATGGCTAGCTTGCCGTCGAAATGCAACTCCCGCATTCCAAACCGGACGGTGGAATTGTCCCCGCCCGTGTCGGTGTCGAGAGTGTATAGGAACGGATTGTCGGGACTCCACAAGGTTGCATCAGGCACATGGATTGTCTGCCGCACGGTCTTGCTTTCGCCGGCAGCCATTGGAATTTTCTCGATGACGGGCTGTCCCACCGCCCGCTTGCTTTTCCACGTCTTCACCCGTTGGCGCAACGTCACTTCTCGTGCCGGCCCAACGTTGATGAGTTCAGTCTCCACAACGATATCCGACGACTGAATGCGCGGCGCGACCTGCACGATCTCAATGGCTGGCGCATCGGAGACGATCACCGAAACGTCGTCATAAATGCCCGGTGTCCACAACTCTTTCTCACCGTCCCCTCCGTAGATTACTGTGGCGGGCAGCGCTCCAGGATGAGCCCCGATCCGGATCATGATCTCATTCTCGGCATTCCAATGCATGGCAGCAGTAAGGTCGAAGCGGCCAGGCGTAAAGCAACCCATATGCTCGCCCACCTTCTTCCCGTTCAACCACACTGCCGTACCGAATTGAGCTTTGTTCACCACCAGCAGCGCCCGTTGCTTGCTGGCAGGAGCCTGAAACGAACGCCGATACCAGAAGAACATCCGTGTCTGCGGAGTTTTCCCCGGCGTCTCGATGGCTTCTGAAGGCGGAACGACGTTCTTCCCGATCATCGTGCCGATGAACTCCTGGGTCTGATATCTATCGACGTCGGCAAACGCCGGCTTTGCCGAGTGCACCAGTCCCGGAACGGAGACGGCGTGTTCGAAGGCAGAGGGCGGAGCATTGCCGTCGACGCTGTCTGCAATCGCCCAGGAACCGTCGAGACGGATGGTCACGCGTTGCGCGCTGGCTACGGGAATGCGCAAGATTGCCAAGCTGCAAACTACTAAAGCCGTTAGAATTGACCGCATTATAGCGATATGAACCCGATGCATGGCTGCCATCTCCTGAATCGTCGAATGCTTCTTATCCTTGAGCATAACGGGCATGGCTGCAAGGCCCACGAAACCGGTTGTTCAACTCATGTGATCTTGTCAGCGTCGGGTTTCTTATTTTAGAAAGTGCTACTTAGCCGCGGGAGCTTTTGCATGCAAACAATTTGAGACCCACTGAGTTGAATCCTATAGTGGAGATTAGCATCGTCTTCGAGGTTCAAGCCTGTCAAGCACGGAACCCCGGCGTTTATTTGATTGGTGGATGCCGTTGCGCTCTTGCCTTCGATAGGCGAATCGAGCCTAAGCATGAAATCGGAAGGGGTGTTTTTTAATCCATACC
>PLZC01000387.1 GCA_003151985.1 Acidobacteriaceae bacterium | reverse complement strand
GGCGCGTTCAGGCTGATGGCCAGCTTGGGCCGCACCGCCGCTGGCTCCCGTGCAAATCGCTCGATGCCGGGCACAATGCCGGAAGTCGAAACCGTCATCCGCTGCGGGCTCAGCCCCACTTCGTCGACAAGCAGCCGCGCCGCCGCCATAAAGTTGTCATAGTTCAGGAAAGGCTCACCCATGCCCATGAAGACCAGGTTCACCCGGTCGCGCCCAACCTGGACGCCATGGCGCTCGAACACCGCCACCACCTGCCCGGCAATCTCGCCCGCGCTCAAGTTGCGCTGGAAGCCGAGTTTGGCCGTAAGACAGAACTGGCAATTGACCGCGCATCCCACCTGGCTCGACACGCAAATTGTGCCCCGGTCCCAATTCTTGCCGTCTCCCTCGCTTTTTTCATCCTGTTCGCTGCCGTCCCCGGTTTCGCCCCCGTCGCCTTCCGGCATCCACACGGTTTCCACAGTTTGCGAGTCCTGCCCCTGGACCAGGTACCGTTCCGTTCCATCCACAGATTGAAAGACTTGCGCAATCCGGGGCCGGCCAACCTGCCAGCCCTCTTCCCGCATCCGCCCCCGCAGTTTCTTGGGCAGCGTCGTGATCTCATCGATGTCTGTAACCCATTGACAATACATGGCTTCTGCCAATTGACGGCCACGCCATGCCGGTTCGCCCACCTCCACCATCCGCGCCGCCAGGGCCTCCGCATCCATGCCGAAAAGCACCGGCCGGCAGCCCTCCGAGGCATTCACTGCGTCTAACGGCACAAGTTTGTTTGAATTCTCCGTCACGGCTGGGGTCAGCATAGAGCATTTCCATTCACTCGTGCTGCCGTGATCCTCAAAGTCCGTTCCGGTTCCGACCCCGTACGGCGGTCGCAGAACAGTCCTGAAAACGGCGTTTGAGTCCCATTGGCCTACAATCGAATCTAAAGGGTGACCCATGAATGAAGAGCGAAACCTTCGCCGCACCCTCCTGCCGAACGGCCTCATCGTGTTGACCGAGCGCATGGATCACTTGCGTTCCGTCGCCATGGGCGTGTGGATCAAGTCAGGCTCCCGATGCGAGCCAGCCGAAACCAACGGCATCTCCCACTTTGTCGAGCACATGCTTTTCAAAGGCACTCGCTCGCGTTCCGCACAAAATATCGCGCGTGAAATGGACTCCATCGGCGGCAACCTCGACGCGTTCACCAGCAAGGAGACCATCTGCTTCAACGTCAAGTCACTGGCCGAGCATGTGCCAATTGCCCTCGACGTGCTCACGGATATGGTCCTCAATCCCCTCTTCGCCCCCACCGACATCGAGCGCGAGCGCGGCGTCATCCNNGAAGAAATCAAGATCGACGAGGACAACCCGGACATTCTCGTCAACGAGCTTTTCACTCAGAGCTTCTGGAAAGACCATCCCCTCGGCTGGCCTATTCTCGGCACCACGAAAACCGTCGCCCGCCTCGACCAGGAGAGGCTCGTTGCATATCACAACGACCGATTCCATGGCGGCAACATCGTCTTCTCCGCCGCCGGAAACCTGGATCACGACCAGTTCGTCGAGGCTGTGGCCGGAAAGTTCGCACCCCTTGCCGCCGGTGCGACACTCAACGAACTGAGCGCCCCAGAGGCCAGTGCCCGCATCCAGTTGCGCCACAAAAAAGCCCTGGAACAGGTGCAAATCTGTTTGGGCGTTCCCTCCCCGCCCGTCACCGATGACAACCGTTACGTCACCCTCATTTTGAATACCGTTCTTGGCGGCGGCATGAGTTCGCGGCTTTTCCAAACCATCCGGGAAGAGCGCGGTATGGTCTACTCCATCTACTCCGACCTCAGCCCTTACCGCGACACGGGAAGCCTCTGTGTCTACGCCGGCACATCGGCCGGAAAAGGTCTTGAAGTGGTCGACTTGATCCTCATCGAGTTCCGCAAGCTCAAGGAAACCATACTCACCGAGGAAGAATTGACCCGCGCCAAGGATCAGCTCAAGGGCAACATCCTCATGGGCCTCGAGAGCTCGAACTCGCGCATGGCCAACCTGGCCCGGCAGGAGATGTACTTCCACCAGTTCATTACCGTTGAAGAAATCGTCGCCCGCGTTGATGCGGTCGAGGCCAGCCAAGTGCAAGCCATGGCCCAGCGCCTCTTCGACCCCGCGCGAATTGCCGTCACCCTCCTGGGGCGCCTCGACGGCGTAAAACTCAACCGCGCCAGGATCGTGTGTTAAAGGCAGTGAACAGTGGTCAGTGATCAGTTCCCGCTGACATCAAGCACTTGACGCTGAAGAACGTCAAATTGTCACTCTTCAACTGTCCACAAGGTCTATCGCTGTACCCACTGTTCACTGCTTTTCGTCCACTGTTCACTGTCCACTGCCTTTCACAAACTCCACCACCCTCGGTCCCATCTGAGCCGCGCACTGATTCGGCGCAAGATGGCCGCAGCCGGCGATCACCTCAAGCCGCGACTGAGGCACCAGCTCGTGCATCCTCTCCCCCTGGCTCAACGGCGTAATTTTGTCTTCCCTCCCCCATACAATAAGCACCGGCATCTTCAACTCCGGCAGCAGCTTATCCGTGGCGTCCTTTCCGGTAAGCATGGTATCGAGTGCCCGCCGAATAACCCAGCCGTTCTTCCCGGAGAGGCGCAAAACGTCCCGGGCAATAAATCCCGGCACTTTGGGCGGATTGGGCATCAGCAGCACATCCAATTTGTCCAACTCTGCGGGCGCGTGGGGAATAAACAGTCCCGTATCCCACTCCGGCTTCTCGTAAAGGCCCGCACTGTCAAACAGCATCAACTTCCGCACCCGCTCCGGATGTTCGCCGGTCACCAGTTGCACAATCCACCCGCCCATCGACCAGCCGCCCAGGTCCACCTGCTTCAGTCCCAGGGCGTCCATGAAGCCCACCACCGCCTCAGCCTCGTCAGGCACCGAATAGGAGAAATCCGCCGGCTGTTCGCTCCTCCCATATCCTGGCAGATCGGGCAAATACACGCGAAAGCCGGCCTTGGAGAAATACGGCGCCAGGTTGCTCCAGTCGTCGGATCGGCCTCCCAACCCGTGGATCAGCATCACCACCGGCCCATCAGCCGGCCCCTCCACGTAGAAGTGCACACGATGCCCGGCAACCTTAACCCACTTGCTCTCAGCCCCCGAGAACCGCAGCCCCATGTAAGTAGCCTCGTTGAAGAAACTGACCGGACGCGCCCAGAACGCCGCCCCGGTCACCAAAACAAGCGCCGCCACCACTCCCGCAACCCACAACAGCCTCTTGACTACTTTCGTCATCTTTCTCGCTCTTCCCCTCTTACGGCATCCTTCGCCCTCTGCCACCCAGCCTCAATCACTCGCACAGTGATCGCGTCAAGAACCAAGGCGCTGTGACTATTCCACTCCGCCCGCTCCACCCATCGCGCAGCGTCCGCGTCTGAAGCTGCCGCCAACTCTCCGCCAACAACGCGACACAGGTAATCGGCGATCACATAGTGGTAGCGAACCCGCTCGCCCTCTGGTCCGCTCTCCTTGTGGATGCGATCCAGTAACTCAATCAGTTCTACCGGCTCCACAATCAGCCCGGTCTCTTCCCTCACCTCGCGGACCACGCCCTCCAACAGCGATTCGCCCACCTCGATAAGCCCGCCCGGCAGCGACCAATGACCCTTGAGCGGTTCTCTCCCGCGGCGCACGAGGAGCACGCGCCCTTCATCCACAACCACCGCGCCCACACCCACCAGTGGCGCCTCCGGAAACTCTCTCTGCATCTTCCTCCATCAATCAACAGATTGCTGAAAAACTCAACGCGGCGAAGGGTACGGGCTTCAGTGAAGGGTACGGGCTTCAGCCCGTACATCCAGTAGTCATTAATCAAGCGGGCTTTAGCCCCTGAGGGATCTCCCTTGAGCATACCCTCTAAAACCCTCTCTACAATATGTCCTGCGCCGCCTCTTCGCGCAACGTTCCGGCCCAACCCTGCGACTTTCACCCCGGGGTATCATCAAAGACATACAGGAGAACAATGGCAGAATTCAGATTGCGCATTGACGGAATGCACTGCGGCTCGTGTGTCCGCCGCGTCAATCAAGCGTTGGCAGCAACCCAGGGAATCATCGTCGACGAAGTTCACGTTGGAGGGGCGAAGTTGACCGCCACTCAGGACCCTCCCCCCGTCGATCTTGCGCTCGCCGCAGTCGCCAAGGCCGGCTTCACAGCGCATTTGGAATCGTAATGTCCACACCCGCAACAGAATCGCTTTCTCTGCCCATACTCGGCATGACCTGCGCCTCCTGCCAGCATCATGTGGAAACCGCCCTCCGCGCCACCGCAGGAGTGCAATCGGCCCACGTCGATCTTATGGGCAACCGTGCCACAATCGAATACGATCCCGCCGCCGCCACCCCCGACAAATTGGTTGAAGCCATTCGCTCCGCCGGCTATGACGCCGTCCTTCCCCGCCCTGCCGATTCAGACGCACCGCCTCAATCCGACACCCCAACAACCGGCCCCGAATCGAAAGCAATCGTCACGCTTGCCGCCGGCGCCGCCGCAATGCTTCTCGCCATGCCCCTCGACGCGGAAATGGGTCCCCTCGATCACACCCTGATGCGCCTTCTTCCCTGGCTCTATTCCCTGCCACCCGATCTGCTGCGCTGGATCCTGCTGATTCTCACGGCGCTTCTCATGGCCTGGGCCGGCCGTGGCATCTATGCCGCCGCAGTCCGGGGCCTGCGTCATCGAACCACCAACATGAACACCCTGGTCAGCCTCGGTACCGGCGTGGCCTTCACCTATTCCGCTTACGCCACGCTGTGGCCCGCCATTGGCCGCCAGGTTTATTTTGACGCCGTTCTGCTCATCATCGGCTTTCTGCTGCTGGGTAAAGCCCTCGAAGCCCGCGCCAAGCGCCGCGCCCTGGCCGCCCTCGACTCGCTCTCCCGTCTTCGCCCGGTCACCGCCCGCCGCATCGTCGACGGCCTTCAAACCATCGTTCCTCTTGAAGAGGTCTTGCCCGGAGATAGCGTAGTGGTCTTGCCCGGCGAACGATTCCCTGTGGACGCACATATCCTCGAAGGCCGCACCAGCGTGGACGAATCCATGCTCACCGGCGAACCCACCCCTCTCCCCCGCGAACCCGGCGGCCGCGTCCTTGCCGGCTCGCTCAACTACGATGGCGCAGTCGTATGCCGTGCGGAGTCACTCGGCGAAGCCACTGTCCTGGCGCAGATCACCCGCATGATCTCGCAGGCCCAATCCTCGCGCGCCCCCATGGAGCGGCTGGCAGACCGCGCCAGTTCCATCTTCGTCCCCATCGTTCTCGCTCTTGCTGCGATCACCTTCGCCGCTTGGCTCATCGCCGCTCACTCGTTCCCATTTGCCCTCGCCAACACCGTCGCTGTGCTTGTCATCGCCTGCCCCTGCGCCATGGGACTCGCCGTCCCCGCCGCTCTCACCGTCGCTGTGGGCCGAGGCGCGCAGCTTGGCGTCCTCTTCAAAGGCGGAGAAGCTCTGGAGCGCCTTTCCCATCTCGATGCCGTCGTACTGGACAAAACCGGCACCCTCACGGTAGGCCGCCCCGTTCTCGCCGCCGTTCATCCCCTCGCAGGCCATTCGGAAAATGACCTGCTCCGCCTGGCAGCAGCCGCCGAGGAGCGCTCGAACCACCCCCTGGCCCACGCCGTCATTGACGCCGCAAAGGCGCGCGGCCTGTCCTGGCAACCCGCCGACGATGTCCAGGTCCTTCCCGGCCGCGGCCTCTCTGCCAAGGTCGAAGGCCACCACTGCATGCTCGGAAACGAAGCCCTCTTCAATGAGTTCTCCATCCCCCTCCCGCTCGACCTGATCCCAGCCGAGCCCGGCGTTACGCGCCTGTGGATGGCTCTCGATAACGTCCCCGCAGGCTGTTTCGACGCCCGCGACGCCCTGCGCCCCGACGCCGCCCAAGCCGTCGCTGCCTTGCGCCACGCAGGCCTCCGCGTCATCATGCTCACCGGCGATTCCCCTGCCGCCGCCGCGCCCATCGCCAAACAGGCCGGTATCGTCGAAGTCGAAGCCGCCCTCGACCCCGCAGGCAAGCTGGCCTGCATTCGCGCGCTCCAACAATCCGGCCTGCGCGTGGCCATGGTTGGCGACGGAATCAACGACGCCGCAGCGCTCGCCCAGGCCGACGCCGGAATTGCCATGGGCACTGGCGCCGATCTCGCCCAGGAGGCGGGCGACGTTCTCCTCCTCCGCGCCCTTCCCTCCGCCATTCCCGCCGCGCTCGACCTCGCCCGCCAAACCCTCCGCGTCATGCGCCAGAACCTGGCCTGGGCCGCCGCCTACAACATCCTCGGCATCCCCTTGGCCGCGGGCCTCCTCTATCCCGCCTTCCACATCCTGCTCACTCCGTGGCTAGCCGCCGCCGCCATGGCCTTGAGTTCCGTCTGCGTATTAGCCAACAGCCTCCGCCTGCGCCGCTGGCGACCAGCAAGTATCAGGGAAGACGGAGGGAAGAGGGACCTTCACAGGCTCCGGAAGAATTCCAACTTTGGGGCTTTGTAACAGGGCACGACTTCAGTCGTGCCGCAAACGCTGCAAACACCCGTGGGCTTTAGCCCCTGAGGGAACACTCTTTCTCCCGCGCAACGCCCGTCGCCGGAGCAAGGTTGATATCCATCTTTAGGAAAACCGCTGCGGACTTGTCAGCACCCCAAGGGAATGTCAACTCGCAGAAAAGACCAGGAGGTCACTCCGCTTTGCCCTCGGTGAATTGATCGTGCAGAATCACATTCAGCAGCGACTTGTGAACCTTNNCGGTTCATGAAGAAGCTGACCCGGGAGCGGGTAGTGCCGACCATCTCCGCCAGCGTCTCCTGCGAGATCTTGGGAATGAATTGTTCGGGCTCACCAGGCTTGCCGAACTCCCCCATCAGCAGCAGAATTCTTGCCAAGCGCTTTTCGCTGGAGTTGAAAAGCTGATCCACAAGATCGGCCTGGACGCGCATGCTGCGACCCAGCAAAAACCTCAGAAACAAGTCGGACAATTCATGCTCCTCGTGCATCACGCGGATCATCTCTTCCCGCCTTATTTTGAGCGCGGTGCAGGCGGTAATGGCCGTGGCCGTCGCCAACCGCAACTCCACCATCCCTGCCAGCGCCTCTTCTCCCACAAAGTCACCCTCCGAGAGAAGCGCGATGGTAGCTTCCTTGCCATCGTGCGAAACTACAGTGATCTTTACGCGGCCCTTCTGAAGATAAAAAACCGAGTCCGCGGGCTCTCCCTGCGAATAGAAGGCATCTTTCGGTTCCAATTGGACGATTCTTCGCCCCATGCCGGCACTCGCCAAAAAGGCGGCGGCATCGAAGTTTGACTTTTCGAGCTCAACCATTGAAGGGCCTCTCTCTGCTTGCGGCCTTTAGTGGTTTACCTGATGGAGGGGTGCGCCGCCGCATTGCCAACTGTTCGCAAACATGGTGCGCGATCGATCAAAAATCATCGAACTCGAGCGGGGCCCTGGGATGCTTGACGCCCAATTTTCGACCCGGATACGCAGCCTGCCACCCGCCTGCGCACCTTAGCCAGAAACATAGCACACAAAACATTCATCAGGAAGAAAACTATGCAATTTTGCTCAGCTTTCCTGATGTATTTCAAGTCTCTTGGACTATGTAACACCAATATGAAGACTAACACAGCGCCCCCGGATTCTCGCCATCAAAGCTCTCGGCATGGGAGTATCGTTGAGTTTTAAGCCTCTCGTTCAAAGCGAGGCGCAGCGTGCAAAGAAAGAATGGTATAGATGCCTCGTCAACAAAAGACACGTGATTTGGCCCGCAGTCTCCTTGCTCGCGAAGCCGATAAGAGTACAACCTCCGCGCAAGCCGAACCTGCAACGGTGCGCGTCTATGAGAGGTTGCGCCGCCTGCTGTGCGCACCCGTGGGAGCCGCCAGTTTCCATGCCCTCGCTACTCGTGCTTTGGTCCTGGCCAAGTCAGAGTCGCCGGCGCTAAGCGCAGTGCAGGTCACCGCGGATGGATGCTTGCGCGGTCTCAGCGAGATCGAAGCCCAGGCAGATACGGATCAGGATGGCGAAGCTGGAGTCATTCTCATTGCACAGTTGCTCGGCCTTTTTCTCACCTTCCTTGGCGAGGCAACAACGCTGCGGTTGATTGAAGATTTACGCCTTCAGGTTGATGTCGAGACGGGGCCTGCATCGGCCACAGCGGACACGACGCTTTCGGGGGCCGCTGCACCTGTAATGACTAAGGCTTTTGAGGACCTTTTGCAAGAAATTGACCAGTTGCGGGGTGTGAGCGACCGTATTGAAACCCTGGCGGACAATCATCCCGGCATGGAACAGGGACTTGTCAGTGTTGCGGCGAACATTCGCAATATTGCTACGGTTCTGGATGTTTTTACGCTCATCCGAAGCAAGGCCGGCGGCTCGCAGGAAGACGCACCACTCCCACAAACGAATGGCTATGTGAATTGAGGTCCGCTAGCATTCCATGGAGAGCGGCTCTGGATGTCGAGTTCCTCAACCGTGAAGGCGCAAGCGGAAAGACGGAATCGTCGCACTGATCCTCCCACGAAGCATTCAACCGATATCGGAATCAGCAGCCTGAAACGATGCACTCTTGAACATGACGGATTCCCCTGAAATGCGAGATTTGGCCCGCTGGCTTCTTGCTTACGAAGCCGGCGCGGGCAACGCCTCTGAGTCAATCGAGCCCGCTACCCTTCGCGTCTATCAAAAGCTGCGCCTGAGCCTCATTGCATTTGCAGGAATTGCCGGTTTTCAGTCGCTCGCTTCTCGTGCCTTGGCGCTGGCCAAGTCGGAAGCTCCCAGTCTGAGCGCGGCACAGGTTGCAGCGGACGGATCTTTACAGGGCTTGGCGGAGTTTGGGCCTCAAATCGACATGGACAAGGATCGGGACGGCGAATATCGGCCAGGCGAGGGAGCAGTCATTCTCATCGCCCGCTTACTCGGACTGCTTCTTATCTTCCTTGGCGAAGCTTTAACGCTAGGGTTGCTGCGGGATGCATGGCCGACCGCGGCTTTCGACAATCGCAATGCAGGGAACAGGAGAAAAGCGTGAGCACAGAAGACAGGGTGACAATCAACAAACTGAAGACCGGAGTTCCGGGCCTCGACGAAATTGTGGGCGGTGGCCTCCCCGAATACTCCTTTAACATCATCGCGGGCGCCCCCGGAAGCGGCAAGACAACCCTGGCGCATCAGTTTGTGTTTGCCAATGCCAGCCCGGAGCGTCCTGCCCTCTATTTCACTGTCCTCGGTGAATCCGCGATAAAGATGCTGCGTTACCAGCAACAGTACACTTTCTTCGATCCGGCCAAGCTGCCCGGCTCCATTCGCTTTATCAACCTGAGCCAGGCTGTGCTGGAGAAGGATTTGGGGGCGGTCCTGGAGGCGGTTACCAGGGAAGTTGAAAAGGCCAACCCCGCCGTCGTGGTTGTGG
>PLZC01000427.1 GCA_003151985.1 Acidobacteriaceae bacterium | reverse complement strand
TCCCGCTGAAGGCCAGGTCCTGATCCGGGTTCACGCCGCCTCGGTGAATCCGTATGACTGGCACTTCCTGCGCGGCACGCCATCATTCATCCGCCTGTTCACCGGATTGCGCAGGCCCAAGTCTCCCCGGCTCGGCGCCGATGTTGCCGGCGTAGTTGAAGCGGTCGGCGCCAAGGTCGCGCCGTTCAAGCCCGGCGATGCCGTTTTCGGCACGGCGAATGGCTCCTTTGCGGAATGCCGTAGCGACCGCGGCGACCGCGGCTTCGTTCTCACCGCCGACTCGTCCCCAACTCGGTGCGGGGGGCCGTCGCCGCCCTCCGTGGAAAGTACCATGGGACCTGAGATTGATCAACTGCTCTGATGGGGAGCGCTTTTAAGGCAGGAAAATGGTGAAGACCGGCTTGGGAGCAGAATCCCTTGCGGTGCTTCTCAAACTCGCCAAAAAGGCCGAGCGACCGATGTTTGGGGGCTTTAGCCGGTAACGAATTTGCCCCCCGGCAATAGCGAGAGCAGCTTGACTCCGAGATAGGTAATAAGGAAGGTAGTGAATGCGATCGCTGGAATGCGCACAAACGCATTCCCGATTATGGGCGCCATGCGGGTATGAATGGCGTTGAGTACGATGATGTGTGCCAGATACATGCCATAGCTCATGCGCGAAAGATCGTCTATCAACCGCCACAGGAGGCTGTTGCCGCGATTCCCATGAATGTTTCGGAAGAGCAGGAAGAGTCCTGCTGCCATGATCGCAACGTTCAGCGCGGTGAAGTTCCACGTCAGCTCGAGGCTCTTTACTTCGTGCTCGTAACGAAGTCTGTAGAGAAACCCTCCAGCGGTAGCGGAGTAACCCACCACAATCATACCGATTGCGAGCCAGTCAATACGCGACGAAGGCGCCATCCAGAATCGCTTGATGTAGGCGGCCAGTACGGCATAGCCGACGAAGCCTGAGAAGTAGTAGAGGGTTGGCGTTGCATTCCAATAACACTCGCCCCATACCTCTGCGAAGAAGAGGTGAATGAAGGGCAGCGTCAATGTCACGCCCCACAGCGCCAGGAAGAGTTCCATGCTCTTGCGGCTTGCCGATACGATCCACGGCGAGAACACAGGTGCGATAAGGTAGATCGCCATCAGCATGTAGACAAACCACAGATGGCCGACTTCGGTGCCGTAATTGACGGGGATTTTGGCAATGTTGAGCAAGGCGGTCTGAAGAGTGATCGCTCCTTGCGCGTAGTAATAGAAGGCGTAGACTGCGCACCAGATCACGAAGGGAATCAATACGCGGGTGAAGCGCTTCCTGAAGAATTTACGCTCATCTTCGATGGGAAAAAGGAAGAATCCCGTAATCATGACGAACAGCGGCACGCATACGCGCAGGAGGGAGTTTGTCCATCCCACGGCCCAGGACCCCGCCGTGTGCAGCACGGTTCCGTCTGGTGATATGTACTCGAACTCGCCGGTGTGGATCTGCATGACCATATAAATCGCAATAACGCGCAAGAGATCGAAGCCGCGATGCCGCGTGTGGACGGGAGAAGCCGAGATTTTCAAGATATGCGGGTTCCAGTCGTTTGAAGATGATAGTGAAACCTTCGTTGGCGAAAACGGCCTAAGCGGAAGCTGCGAGAGAAGTTGACAGTCCGCGTTGTGCCTCAGTGGTAAACCAGTTAATGATAAATCGCCGGCGTGCGAATCGAGCATCTGTTAGACCGATCCTGGGATTCCTGTCGTATCACAGCCGATGGGGAAATTTGGCGGGCCCGTGATCTGACTCACGGTTGGGGAAGAGTTGGCCCACCAACCGACCGAAACCTGAAAAAGTGCCTGGTTGAGAGAATTGGCCTGTTCGGATATCAAGACATTTGCCGATTGCGGAGATGCGTCCATGCTGCAAGAAAGAGAAGGAAGAAGGCAAGGTCTGCCCATGCCCAGGGAATCCAGAGCATTGGAACGCCGCCATGGAGTTTGTGCCAGAACACCACGCCGAAATAGGCAAACTTCAATCCCATGCCAAATGGTATCCATTCACGGCAACCGATAGGGTCTTTAGCAATTCGCAGAAACATGATTCCGAAGAGAATTAACAGTAAGGCCGGAAACTGAATATAACCAATGTGATTCGGTGGTGTAACACCCGCGATCCGAAAAAGTGCCAAGCCAAAAAGGAGAAAGGCAGCGCCAAGAAGGGCGTCATAGATTCCACTCGCGACAAACAGCAGCTTGATCCACTTTATTGACATTTCGAATCCTCTCTCAATGCTGGCGCCATCTCTCGACGCCTTTCCCGATAGTTCTGATGAAACCGCGAACGACGCTCGGCGGTGAATTCCGCCGAATAAAGCCGGGCACCGAGAGTCCTGAGGCCTGCTTCGAGTTCGGCAACGGACATCTTCGCGGGACGAAAGTTCACATCGAACAGTGTGCAAAGCTCCCATGCTTTCTCACGCAGAAGGCGTCCTTCAAGTTTGAGCCGGTCATACAGCGGTGTTCCGGGAAACGCTGTCTGCACTGTAATCTGCACCTCGTAAAGCTCGCTTTCCCGGACAAAGGTCCAGATATCCTCGAATGATTCGACGCCGCTCCCGTCCAACCCGAGCACGAAACATCCGTTTACAGTAATGCCGCGATCCTGAATGCGTCGAATAGCCTCCATGTATCGATCCACCTGCTTCGCTTTCCAATTCCCCCTTTGCTCCACGCCGTCCAAAGACGAGAAGCGGGTGCTCTCCAAGCCGATTAGCACTTGAGCGCATCCCGAGTCCTTCATCATGTCCAACAGTTCCAGGTCGTCGGCAACTGATATGTCCGTTTCCGTAAACCATCGAACATTCTCCCGCGCCAGAGCGCGAACCAATTGCTTCCCATGAGCTTTGTTCACAAATGTATTGTCGTCGGCGAACTCGATGAATGGCCTGTTCCAGAGCGACTTAATCCTCTGAATCTCCGCGATAACACGCTCTGCGGGCTTCGTCTTATACTCTGGCGATATTCGAATTGACGCTGCGCAAAACTCGCAGCGAAATGGACAACCTCGCTGCGTTTGTACCGTAAGCCGGTTATAACGCTCGGGTTCAAGCAACTCAAAACGAGGCATCGGTGAATGGTTCAAATCGAAACTTGCATTGCGCGCATCGTAGACTCTGCAAAGTCCTCCTGGCGATTTCGCCAAATCGACCACCACCTGTGGCCACACTGTTTCACCCTCTCCAATGACAATTGCATCAGCATGACTTTGTGCCTCTCCAGGAACGGCGCTCACATGGAGCCCCCCAAGGATTACCTTTGTCCCAAGCGCCCTATACCTATCGGCCAAAGCGTATGCTTCGCCGATTTGGGCAGAAAAACTGGAGATTGCGACCACGTCGAACTCTTCCGGGACGCCAGAGACGTCGGCAATATCCGACACCTCCAGATACCTTGTCTCGATCGATGCCGGGGTGAGCCCGGCAAGCGTCAACAGCCCGAGACTCGGCAGCGATGCGATCACGTTATTTCGTTCTACAAAGCCGGGAAGAGTCAGTCCCAGAGCAGTTAATTCCGGATTGTGTGCCCGGACCCCGCTCATGGCAATTAGTCCAAGTCTCATTGCCGCCACCAACCGATCAAGATGGCGAGAATGCCAATGGTAGCTGCCCCCACGGGAATCGGAAACAAATGGCGGAGCGGAACCCTCCAGGCCGTTAGGAAGCAGCAAATCGGCATAGTGATGGCGGCCACAATGAGGCCAATCGAGGCAGTTTCTAAGTCCCAGCCATGGAGCTTCAATAGGCTGGCTGTAGCCGCAAAAATGAGATTAAGAAATCCGAGTCCAAAGAATGAAATGTGGCCCAACCTGGTTAGCCGACGACGATGGGACGCGTATCCGCCCATCCAATCCTCGCGGTAGAAAAACAGTCCAACAATGGCACCGGAGAGCACTCCAGCCAACATACCTAACCAGCCGCTTACAAGATTCAATTCAGGCATATGGCGAGAGTATACAAGGCATTTCTCAATATCAGTGTCCCGGGCAGTTAACCGCCGACTCCTCCTCAACCCCTTTCAGCCTTCCGGGACCGGGGCGAAGACACGTCAAAGGTCAGAGTTGGCCACAACACTCCCCGAATTCCAAAATGGACGAATTCACCTCGCCGCTCACATGTGGATGAGCGATTCGGCCTGTAATCCTCAATTGAGCCGGCATAAAGCTAAATTGACCACTGCTTGGCTCGATCGGCATATCGCTTGCGCATTGCTTCACTTGCTTCGTCTTCCGTCTGACCGTAGGTGGGATCAAGCCGAACGACGCCTGCTGGTGAAAGTGCTTTCGCAGCACTCGCATAGCAGCACCATACTTCCCATCTATCCCCGCATTCAGCACGTAGTCGTCGAATCTCGGGAACTTCGGGTCTTTGGTGCATGGAGCATCACCATGCGGTGCGCCAACTGTCATGCCGCAAGCGTACTCTGAGACCTCTTCGGTCCCGTACTCGTGCTCCCACGGCACACGAGCTGTAAGAGGGGCAGAACAGAAGCCACAGCGATAATCGGAATACAATCTTCCATCCGCTCTACAGTCTCAGTGAGCGTCATGTTCTCCGACCTAAGGTCTGCGAAGAGATCAATTTCGAGCAAACCAAAGTCTCTCGGAACCTCAATCAGGCGACCACGCGCTCCTTCAAGCCAGCCCGCATCATTCCTTCCGTGAATGCGGCATATTAGGTGGGCGTCGATGGCATTAAAGGCCCAACCGGGAGGGAGCCCTGAATCAGTCGTCACCTCATCGAATGGAACTAGAACTGAATCGACGCGTCCTTTGACTCTGTCTTTAAGAACTTTGGACAGCTTGCCGAGGCGCTGCTGAAAGCTCGGATCGCTGGGATTACCGTACAGGAAAAGGGCCTCACTCCATCCCTTTGCAGTAAAGAAATAGAGGGATCTCCCGCGCTTCGTGAGTATGCACTCTGAAACCAGTTCTTCCCACGAAGTATTTTGAATCGCTGCGTAGGCCGCTTCTGCTCTATCAAATGCTGTGCAGTCGATAGGGAAATCACCAAGTTTTGCATATAGCAAATTGAGCAATGCAAGAGCGTGATCGCGGCGAGTTTCGGCGGAAAGTGACATTTGATGATTATCTTCCGAAGCTGGCCTGCCCAACATTCGATCGCGCATTTATACGAAGCGTCTGAGCGCCCGCGTAAGATCCTCAAAGCCAGGCTCGTCCGGGAAGGCAGCGACCCCGTCCTTGAGTCGCTTGTGCCTGTTCTGCATGAAGTCTTCTGGGCTTCCCGCGTAGACGCTCGCTCCAAAGTG
>PLZC01000242.1 GCA_003151985.1 Acidobacteriaceae bacterium | reverse complement strand
TTGTTGTCCTTGCACAGGCTCACGGCCGTCAGATCCATCACCTTCAGCCCCTGCCGCAGTATCTCCATATAGCTGATCTCGTCGTACTTCACAGCGTCCTTGAAAAGCACCGGGTCGGCGTTGTAGACGCCCTCAACCTTTGTCCCCTTCAGCAGCACGTCAGCCTTGATCTCCATGGCCCGCAAGCTGGCTGCGGTGTCGGAGGAGAAAAATGGATTCCCGATGCCCGCGGCGAAGATCACCACGCGGCCCTTTTCCAGGTGGCGCACGGCGCGGCGGCGAATGTAAGGCTCGGCCAACTGGTTCATGAAAACCGCGCTCATCACCCGGCACTGCACTCCCCGCTTTTCAATAGCGTCCTGTAGCGCGATGGCGTTGATGACCGTCGAAAGCATGCCCATGCTGTCGGCGCTTACGCGGTCCATTTCCTTGGCCTGCTCCTCGATGCCGCGGAAAAAGTTCCCGCCACCCACCACCAGGCCGATTTCCACGCCAAGCGCGTGCACTTCTGCCACTTCGCCGGCAATTTCAGCCACTTTTTCGGCCTCCAGGCCGAACCCGCGAGGCCCTGCCAATGCCTCACCCGAAAGCTTCAGAACGATCCGTTTATACATGCTTTTTCGAGTATCGCATACGAGGGGCTCGCCTATCTCATAAGACGGTTCTCACGAAAGAGCCGCTGTCTTGGCCGTTCTATTGCACGCCCAGCAGTTGTGTTTTGTTCGACAAACGAGGGCCCCCAATCCACCGTTCTCCCGCTTGGGCCGACGACGTCAGAACCGAGGTCAACATGCGAAAAGACGAGTCCTTTCTGTGCTCTGAGCTAGTCAAAGTCTCCACCGGCGCCTCCGCGGAGATCGCCAACCTCGAGCAGATCAACACCAGCAGTTGTGAAGTGAAAATGCAGGAGCCGCTGCCGGTCGGAACCCCCGTGAAAATGCAGTGCCTGGAATGCCCGCAGCACAAGGAGTGCTGCAACGACTGCATCTACTTCGGCCGGGTTCGCTCACACAAAGTCGACCCCGTGCTGGGCAGCTCGATTGAAGTCGACTTCGAGGGCCGCAACTGGTCCGCGAAGGAGTGGAAGCCACGGCATTTGCTCGGCATTCCGCCAACGTCCGGCCAATGAGCTACGTCGAAGCGCCGGCCGCTTCAGGCCTGAACGCCGCCTCCAGCCGGTCAAGCTTCGCGGACCAAAGGGCGAGCACAATTGCGCCTGCCGTGACCGCTGCACTTCCCCATGGCAACTCTCGATAGCCAAACCCGGAGGTCAGCATCAGGCCGCCAAGCGAAGCGCCCAGCGCGTTGCCCAGGTTAAATGCGCCCTGGTTCAACGTGGACGCAAGATTCGGAGCAGCGTGCGCCTGGTCCACTATCCGCGTCTGCAGCGGTATCCCCACGCTGAACTGAACAAATCCCCAAAGAAGAATGGCCAGCACCGCGGGAACCACAAAACGCTCCGTCTGGTTGAGAATCACCAGCACCGCCAGCAGCACCAACAAGGTCCCGATGATGGCAGGCATCTGCCGCCAGTCGCCAAGCCGTCCGCCGGCCATGTTTCCAGCGGTAATGCCCACGCCAAATACCAGCAGAACGATGGTGACTCCATGCGGGGAAATCCCGGTTACCGTCTCCAGAGTCGGCGTGATGTAAGTAAAAACGCAGAAAAGAGAGGCGGAGCAGAGCCCGCTCATCGCCAGTACCAGCAGAACCTGCGGCTTTTTGAGGATGCGGAATTCGTGCAACAGGCTGCCCTTCCCCGCAGCCTGTTTGGGCACCAGCCAGCGCAGGGATGCCGCGGCGATCATGCCCACCGGAACGATGGCCCAGAACGATGTTCGCCAGCCGAAGGCCTGTCCAAGGGCGGTTCCGGCAGGGACACCGAATACATTGGCCAGCGTAAGGCCGGAGAACATCAGCGCGATTGCCTGGGCGCGTTGCTTTCGCGGCACCAGGTTCGCCGCAACAATGCTGCCAATGCCGAAAAACGCGCCATGGCAAAGGGCGGTGAGCACGCGCGCCGCAAAAAGCAGCCCATAGGTGGGCGCCAGCGCACAGGCCATGTTTCCGGCCGTGAACAGCGCCATAAGCAGACACACTGCGAATCTGCGCTCCAGCCTGGCCGTGGCAACGGCAACCAAGGGCGAGCCGATGGTGACGCTCAATGCATAGGCCGTGACCAACAGTCCTGCCTTGGGAATGCTGACGTCAAAACTGGCTGCCAGGTTGGGCAGCAGACCCATGATGATGAATTCCGAAGTGCCGATGCAAAACGCTGACACTGCAAGGGCAATAAGTGGTATGCGCATTCCCTTCCCGTCCAATTGAAAAGGGCCGCACTCAAGTGAGAATGCAGCCCTTTTGTCGATATCGCCGGATACAGTCGAGCGCCTTTACTCCGCCGCCGCTTCCACAGCCTTCGTCTGCGATACGGTCCAGTCGGACGCGCCCACCTTGAAGCGGGCAAAGCGGCGGACGGTAATGTTTTCGCCCAGCTTGCCCACCTTCTGCCCAATCAACTCCTTGATGCTGATGGCCTGATCCTTGATAAAGGGCTGCTCCAGCAGGCAGACCTCCTCGTAGAACTTCGCCATCTTGCCTTCAACGATCTTTTCGATTACGGGCGCCGGCTTGCCCGTGGCAGCCGCCTGCGCGCGAAAGACATCCTTCTCGCGCTCGAGGTCGTCCGCGGTAACATCCTCGGGCTTCACATAGCGCGGATCGCTGGCCGCGATGTGCATCGAAATGTCCTTCAGCAATTCCTGAAAGTCCTCGGTGCGGGCCACAAAGTCGCTCTCGCAGTTCAACTCAAGAAGCACGCCGATCTTGCCGCCGGCATGAATGTAGGTTCCCACCGCGCCTTCGTTCGTGGTTCGAGAGGCCTTCTTCTGCGCTGAAGCCATGCCGCGCTTGCGCAGCACCACAAAGCCGGCCTCGATGTCCCCGTGCGTCTCCTGCAAAGCCTTTAAGCAGTCGCCCATCGGCGCGCCGGACTTTTCTCTTAGCTCTTTCACTAACTTGGCGTCGATTTTCTCGCTCACTGTCATCTCTCTTTTCCTCATTTTCGCGTTTCCTGGCTCCCGTTCGGGTTCACGATGAAAGGGAGTCGTTCATGATTTGTTGTCCGCCGCTTGCAACGTTTAGCGTCCTGCCCTCGCCACATAAAGGGGTCGCGTGGGTGAGGCACAATGCAGACTGGGCCTACCGGCGTAAAAAAAGCGTGGCACTCAACTCTCGCGGCCACGCTCTCTTCATTTTGCGCACCGCAATGCGCAGGAGTGATTAAAAGGCGCCTTCGGCCACCTCGGCCTCATCCAGAAGCGCCGCTACTGCCGCGGGGGCCTTGCGAATCCCGCCGCCAAGGGCCGCTTCCAGGTCCACTTCTTCCGCCGGGGCGCCTTCAACGGCAACCTCGGCCTCCGCCGCAATCGTCGCGGGCATCTCTTCGGCGAAGGCCTTGTCGCCCACCAGGTTCACACCTTCGGCCGCCGAGTCGGCAATCTTCGAGGTGAACAGCCGGATGGCGCGCAGCGCGTCGTCGTTGCCTGGAATCACGTAATCCACTACCGTCGGGTCGCAGTTGGTGTCAACCACCGCCACCACGGGAATGCCCAGCTTCCGGGCTTCCTTCACCGCAATTGCCTCGTTGTTCGAGTCGACGATGAACAGCGCGTCGGGCAGCCGCTTCATCGTCTTGATGCCGGCCAGGTTGGCTTGCAGGTGCTTGCGCTCCCGCTCCAGCTTGATCACTTCTTTCTTGGTCAGCAATTCGTACCGGCCATCCGTAGCCATCTCATCCAGTTCCTGAAGGCGCTTCACCGACTTCTGCACAGTCACCCAATTGGTGAGCAGGCCGCCCAGCCAGCGCTGGTTGATGTACGGCATCCCTGCGCGGGTGGCCTCTTCGGCCACGGCGTCCTGGGCCTGGCGCTTGGTGCCGACAAATAGGATCGTCTTGCCTCCGGCGCACAGCTCAGTGACGAATTTCGACGCGTCCTTGANNTGGTCTGATGCCCGAAGTGGACTCCAGCTTCGAGCAGCTCCTTCATTGTGATCGTGGCCATTGGCCTCCTTTGTGGATTGCATCCGGGCTGGCAATGCCTTGGCCCGGATTTATCCCGCTCGCGCGGGGAGTGGTGGAACCAGGGGTCAGAGATCAGAAATCAGAAATCAGAAAGCACGATGGCCAACTGAGCTCTGATCTCTGACCCCTGATCTCTATCTCTTCGAGAACTGGAACCGTGCGCGTGCGCCCTTCTGACCGTACTTCTTGCGCTCCTTCATGCGCG
>PLZC01000069.1 GCA_003151985.1 Acidobacteriaceae bacterium | reverse complement strand
GTCTCGCCTTTGAGACCTGGGAATCCATGAATCCCTATATCTCCGGCACCAGTTGCGCCTTCTCAATGTTGTCGAACTCAATCTCCACCGTGCTCACGCCGGTCTTCTTGCTCTTGCTGTTCTGTTTCACCGCATTCAAATCGAGCATAATCGCTTTGCCGGGGCCCACCGACATGCGCCCTTGCCAATGCCGGTTGTTGCGGATCGGCTCAAAAGTCTGCACCTTCACCAGGTTTCCGGCAAATCTCTCAAAATCTTCCGCCCGGCTCAACTTGCGATCCAAGCCCGGCGAACTGGCCTCCAGCGTATACTCCGCGCCCGGAACCAGGTCTTCCACGTCCAGCAGTACCCCAAAATCACGGCTGAATTCAGCGCAATCCTCGTGTGTGATGCCGGAAAGCTGCTCGACACTCAACGTGCCTTCAACCAGCCGTTCGGGGAGCTCTTCCGCGCCGGCCGCAATCGCCAACTTGAGCTTCGTCCGGCCTTCCGCGTTCTTCTCCAGAAATACGCGCAAAACCCTTTCTTTGGCAGGGCCCGTTAATTCAATTTCCACCAGGTCCAGCCCGTGGCTGGCCGCCACNNGCGGAAACCCGTCCTCAGGGCCTCGCCGGAAGCCTGCCTTTTGCCACAAAAATTGGCCCAAATAAAAAGTGGGCTGTAAGCCCACTCATCTCTCCGCCAGCCGGCGTTCTCACGGCAACTCAGGCGGACAAATTCGTCTGCATCCTTAGCATACGTCCAAATGCCGGGAATTTCAATGGGCAGGCGTGGCAAGTCGATGAAAATCACCGCTCGAAATGCGGCAACCAGGGACGCGATGATTCTTTATGTGGCCTAGGCCCTTGACGCTAGGATATACAACGTATATACGTGTGAGTGATGGACCTGCATTTCCTCCACCACGGCCAGCGCTTTGTGTGGGATTCGGAGGCGGGCGTTCTATGAAGACTGCGAGTGAACGCATGAGGCAGAGACTGCGCAAGGACCGCCCGATGACCGTCATCAGCCTGCGCATCCCCGACGACGTCATCGAGGAGTTGAAAGAGATCGCGCCGTCGCTCGGATTCTCCGGGTATCAACCACTTATCCGCGCCTATATCGGTCAGGGCTTACGTAAAGACCAGGCTCGACTGGAGAATTCGCAAGTTCAACTGCTCACCGAGAGCCTGCGCAAGCACGGCATCGCCGATCAGGTCATCTCCGCCGCCATCGCAGAGGCGCAGCTCAAGAGCGCATAATGTGCAAGCCGCATCCTGGATTTGAAGAAAGTAGGAACCCGGTCGGCGACGACGCCCTCACGCCGGCAGAGGTGGACCAAGTGCGCCGTGGCGAGGTGGAAATCAAAGCTGGACGCGCCAAATCCTGGCGAACAGTGAAGAACGAGCTTGATCTTTGAGTCCTAGCCTCACCAGATCCGCCGCACCCCAAATTGATCCAGTCGGCTATCCGGGCTTAGAACTGGAATATCGAGCGCCAGGGCTTGGGCCGCGATCATGCGGTCGAACGGATCCCGGTGATCTGCAACCAGCCTTCCCGCGCGAAGAGCAGCCCCGGCGTCAATTGCCAGCTCGGTATACCCCGCCTCCTTCATCACGTCGAGATATTCCCTCTCCAGCTTCTCCGCCCCAGGCAGTTTGCCCAACCGCACCTTGGTTGCGATCTCCCAAGCCGAGGCCGCCGAAACCAAAATCACATTCTTCTCATCGGCAATCGTTTCGCGGGCTTCGTGGCTCAGCGATAGGGGAGAGAGAGTAGCCCAAATCACCGTGCAAGTGTCGAGCAGAACCTTCACTCCCCATCTCCATTCCAAAGCCGAAGCTCCTCCTCCGGCACCGGCTCAAAGAACTTCTCTGAAAGCACGAAACCGGGCGTTTCCAATGCGCCAAGCCGCTTCTTCCCGACCGGATGAACGGCTTCCAGCCGGGCGACCGGTTTTCGCTCTCGCCCCGATGTAATCACCACCACCTCACCCTTTTCCGCCTCTTTTACAAGCCGGGAAAGGTTCGTCTTGGCTTCGAATATGCTGGCAGAAATCACGACGCCTCCATCCTGCTAAGTTATCTTAGCCAATGTGACCGCCCATTTCAAGTCCCAGTGTTAAACTCCTATATCAATGGCCGCCTCCCATCCGTCCGCGCCTGCACCCACTGTCACTGAAGCCCGCACCGCGCTGCTCAAGCACGCAGCGCGCGACGCCATGGACTACCTCGAAGGCGTTGACGCCCGCCCGGTTGCGCCGACACCGAAGGATGTGGCCGCCCTGAGCGCCCTCCGCACTCCTCTGCCGCCCGGACCCACCAGCGCCGAAGCCGTCCTGCACCTCCTGCATCAATATGGCTCCCCCGCCACCGTCGCCAAAAACAACGGCCGCTTCTTCGGCTTTGTCAATGGAGGCTGCCTTCCCGCCGCTCTTGCCGCGTCCTGGATGGTAAGCGCATGGGACCAGAATGCGGCGTTTTATGTGCAATCGCCGACCGCCATCACCCTTGAGGAAATCGCCCTTGAATGGGTCAGGGATTTGCTCGGCCTGCCAGTTGGCACCGGCGGCGCTGTAGTCACCGGAGCCACCATGGCCAACCTCACCGCATTGGCCGCCGCCCGCCACGCCCTGCTCGCCCGCGCCGGTTGGGACGCGGAAGCGGACGGCCTCTTTGGCGCTCCGCCCATTACCGTTGTAGTCGGTGAAGAAGCCCATGCCTCTGTATTGAAAGCGCTTGGCCTGCTTGGCCTGGGCCGCAAGCGGGTCGTGCGTGTCCCGGTAGACGGCCAGGGACGCATGAGGGCCGATGCAATGCCCCACCTGGACGCGATGACGATTCTCTGCTTGCAGGCAGGCAACGTGAACACAGGGGCCTTCGATCCCGCGCCGGCGCTGACCCTAGCCGCGCGCGCAGCCGGGGCTTGGATTCATGTTGACGGAGCCTTCGGCCTCTGGGCTACCGTCTCGCCCGATTACAAGCGGCTGACCCAAGGTTTTGATCAGGCCGACTCCTGGGCTACCGACGCTCACAAATGGCCCAATATCGGCTACGACTGCGGCATTGCTTTGGTCCGCGACCCAGCCCACCTGCGCGCGGCCATGTCCATTGAAGCCTCCTACCTCGCGCTCGGCGAACACCGCGAGCCGTCCGATTACAACCCGGAGTTGAGCCGTCGCGCGCGCGGCGTCGAACTGTGGGCCGGCCTGCGTTCGCTGGGTCGCTCCGGCATGGCGCAAATAGTCGAGCGCACCTCCAGCCACGCCCGTCAATTTGCCGCCGGATTGCGCGCCGCAGGCTATAAGGTGCTCAACGATGTGGTCATCAACCAGGTGCTGGTTTCGTTTGGCTCGCCGGAGAAGACCCTGCGCACCATCGCCCGTCTGCAGGCTGACGGAACCTGCTGGTGCGGCTCCACCGTCTGGCAGGGGCAAACCGCCATGCGCATCAGCGTTTCATCATGGGCCACCACAAAGGAAGACGTGGACCTCAGCCTGGCAGCCATGCTCCGCGCCGCGGAAGGCTGACAGGAATGGAACGCCCATTCAGCGATGAAACCCCCGCATTCGTCTCATCGCACGACATTGAAACCTTGCTCGCCACTATCGCCCGCCGTTCCACCAACTCAAACGCCGGCATCTTCGGCCTAGACTCCATGAGTTGGAAGATCAATCGCGAATCGGCCTTGTTTCTAGGCGCGGGCCGGGCCGCGCTTCTGCAGCTCGCGCATCCCTGGGTCGCCACAGCACTGGTCCAGCACTCCAGCCTCCTCTCCAAGCCCATCGCGCGATTCCACAACACCTTTCGCATCGTCTTCACCATGGTCTTTGGATCGCTGGATCAGGCGCTTGTCGCCGCCCGCCATCTTTACGCATTGCACACGCGCATTCGCGGTCAAATGCCCCACGACGTCGCGGCCTACAAGCAAGGGTCGCACTATGAAGCCAACGAAATCGATGCGCTCCGCTGGGTCTTTGCAACCCTGGTTGAAAGCGCCGTGCTGGCCTACGAATGCGCGATGCCGCCTCTTTCGCCGGCGGAGCGCGACCAGTACTACGACGAAAGCAAGACCCTGGCCGGGCTCTTTGGCATTCCTCCCCATGCGCTTCCCTCCGATTGGGACGCCTTCGTCGCCTACAACCAGCGCATGCACCAATCCGACGCGCTCGGCGTAACCCCCGCCGCACGCTCCATGGCGCAAAACCTGCTTGCCGGCGCGGGCTCATGGATTTATCCCCCTCACTGGTATCGCGCACTGACTGCCTCATGGATCCCGCCTCGGTTCCGCGCTGAGTTTGCACTGGAATTTGGCGTCGAGGAACAACGCGCCGCCGAACGCGTCCACCGCCGTCTTCCTTCCATCTACCAGGCACTCCCATCCGCCATGCGATTCGTTGCACCATGGCACGAAGCCCGCGCGCGGCTTCGTAATCGTCCCGCAAACCCTCTGGTTCGTCTCGGCAACCGCTTCTGGATCGGTCAGCCGCTTCTGCCGTTTTGCACCGGGCAGTACGAAGAACGACAATAACGAAATGAAATTGCCAAGACTTGTTGCCTTTGCCTTGCTGGCCATCCTCACCGCAACGCCCGCTCTGCATGGGCTCGAAAAGCAGTCTGCTGCCGTCTACCATGCACGTCGCGTCGCGCTCGCGGCAAAGCTTCATGGCGGCATTGCGGTGCTCTTTTCCGCTCCGGAGCCGCTGCTGGACTTCATGCCTTACCGCCAGGACGAGGATTTTTACTACCTCACCGGATGGAACGAGCCGGGTGCAGCCCTGCTCATCGTGGACCTCGACGCAAAAGCGCCAACCCCGCGCGCGTACGCCGAATTCCTCTTTCTCCCCACGCGCAATCTGCGCCTGGAAAAGTACACCGGAGCCAAGCTGGATGCCGCCTCTTCGGACGTCGCCAAGACCACCGGCGTCGATGCCGTGCAACAGATGACAGAGCTTCCCGCTGTGCTGAACAAGTTGATCGACGCGGACCGTCGGCTGCTCACGAACCGCTCGGAAGGGCCAGCCCTTTGGGACCAGCCCGAATCCCCGCAAGCCAGGGCCCTGCTAGGCTTCACCCGCGCAACGCTCGGCGTGGATGCAACCACAACCGCCCGCGATGTGGTTGGCCTGGTTGCACAGTTACGCATCGTAAAGGACCCGGGCGAAATCGATCTGCTGCGCAAAGCCAGCGACGCCTCCATTGCCGGCCAGCGCGCCATGATGCTCGCGGTCAAACCCAACGTCACGGAACGCGCCATCGCCGGCAAAATGACCGCGGCCTGGTTCGAGGCAGGCTGTGATCGCCCCAGCTATGCGCCTATCGTGGGCTCCGGCATCAACTCCACCACGCTGCACTACGCCGAGAACTCGCGCACCATGCAGGACGGCGACGTTCTTGTTGTAGATGCTGCCTGCGAATATTCCATGTACGCCGCCGACATTACCCGCACCGTGCCCGTGAACGGCCACTTCACCGCACGCCAGCGCGAAATTTACAACATCGTACTCGGCTCGCACCAGGCCGCCATCGACGCTTTCGTCGCCGGCAAGTCGAAGATCAACGACCGCGAACGCAAGGACCCCGACTCGCTCGACACCGTGGCCTACAACTACATCAACACCCACGGCAAAAGTCTCGACGGCAAGCCGCTGGGCCAATACTGGCTGCACGGCCTCGGTCACATGGTCGGCATCAACGTGCACGACCCCGCGGAGTATCCTGCGGTGTTGAAGCCGGGAATGGTCTTTACCATCGAGCCGGGCGTCTATATTCCCGAGGAGAAACTCGGTGTCCGCATCGAGTGCACATTCGTAGTCGGCGCCGACGGCAAGCTCATCGACCTGACAGCCGCGCTGCCGCACACCGCCGAGGAAGTGGAAGCGGCCATGAGAGCCAAGTGAGCTACGGATTTTTTTGAACGGACATTACCTTCAGCCATGCCGCAAGCGATCCCATACGCGTCCGGCTTTAACCGCCGAGGGAATGCGTGTTATTCAAAACAAAATGCAATAGCCGAGGAGCGAAATGGACCCGCATGACGAAGCAGAGCCCGGCCAGTTGGAAATGATTGGCCGGGTCTTCAAGGAACAACTTCTTGCGTGCCTGGAAGAGTGCGCTCGGGGCCGGCGCGGCCTCTTTTCTGAACTTTCAATCAACGAAGACGAACCCGGTGCCTGGCCCGAGGCTGCGCGCCTGCGCGAGTTGGCTTTCGCATTGCAAAGCATCTTCGCGCAGCAGGACGAGCGCAATCCCCTCTGCGACGAATTTCTCGATTTATGCACGATTCATGGCGAGAACAACCCCGGAGAACCAAGGCTTGCGCGAGCGTTTCTTGCCCGCATCGAGAAGGGTGAAGTGGGCACTCAGCCGGAAGGGGAGAGAAAGCCGTGGTAATTCTTCACGCATTTATTGCCCTGGTGGCCGGGTTTGCCGTCATGGTCACACTGGTAATCTCCATCACCGCACTCCTCACCCGAATGGTCCCGAGTTGGGTAAGCGATCAGGGCAGGCCGCAGCCGGGCTATGTCTTCGTCAACCTGGGCTACTCATTCTTGGCGGCAGCGGCCGGCGGCTACGTAACAGCATGGATCGCTCAGGCCAACCCCCTGGTCCATGTGCTGGCGCTGGGCATGGTGGTTCTGGCGCTTGCCGCTCTCAGCGCTTTGCAGTCCCGCGGCAAGCAGCCAATCTGGTATCAGTTGGCCCTTGTAGCCATCTCGCCCTTGGGTGTCCTTGCCGGCGGCCTGCTGCGCCTCAGGGTGTTGGGAATCCTGTAGAACAGGGGCAGGGCGATAGCATGAACGATTCTTGTTGTTAAGAATGGTGAATCCCTCCACCAAGAAATCAGACTAGACTATTTTTGAGGCAATAATGCTGACTGACGACAAGGTTCGCGCCGCTCTCGAAGCCCTTGCTCCGACGCAGGAAAAGGTCGACCGCGCCGTCCGCGCTGCGGTCGAGGTCGCCCAACCTTCGCGTGTCATCCTTTTCGGTTCATGGCCCAGCGGCGAAGCCAAGTGGGACAGTGATCTCGACCTGGCTGTATTGGTCGAGAATGAACGCCAGGCCGAGATTCCTTTGCTGCGGCGAGCTTTGCGCCGCAAGCTCGACGAAATTCCCATGAGCATCGACCTGGTATTCACCACCGTGGGAACCGCCGAGGGTTTTCTGGATTCCATCAACTCGATCTACTGCAAAATTCTGCGCGAAGGGAAGGTGGCCTATGAACGACAGGGAGCTTACCAGAGCGCAAGTTCTGTTGCATAAGGCAGCGGAACATGAACAGGTGATCGGGGCACCCGGAATTGCCGACACGGTGCGAGGATTTCACGCTCAGCAAGCTATCGAAAAGCTGCTGAAGGCATTGTTGGCGCAATTGGATATTCCCTTCGATCGAACACACAGACTGGAAAGACTGGTGACCGTTCTTCTGGCGTCTGGAGAGACGCTACCGGAGACCACGCTTCCACGGAGTGAATTGAATGACTTCGCCGTCTTTTATCGCTACGACCTGATCTTTGAGTACGCGGTGCCTGAGTTGGCGGATGTCCTTGCAACCGTGCAACAATTCCAGGAGTTCGTCCAAGGTCGCATCGCCGTCCTTTCCAGCACCCTGCTCCCCCCTCCGGTACAATAGAACGAAGCGCCTGTCGCACCGGGGACTCGAATCCCGGCCCGCCGGGCGCATCAACGCATATGCTAGCCAAAAACCTCCCGGAAGCTCTTACCTTCGATGACGTGTTGCTGGTGCCCGCCTACAGCGATGTGGTGCCCGTACAGGTCAGCACGTTAACCCAACTGACGCGCGATATTACGCTGAACACCCCACTGCTTTCTTCGGCTATGGACACCGTGACCGAGTCCCGGATGGCCATCGCCATGGCGCAGCAGGGCGGCATCGGCATTGTCCACCGCAATCTGTCCATCGGCGATCAGGCCGGCGAGATCGACAAGGT
>PLZC01000243.1 GCA_003151985.1 Acidobacteriaceae bacterium | reverse complement strand
CCGGCGGCCGGCTCTGTTGGCGAGGTTTCGAGCTTGTCCGAGGCGCGGTGTCCGGAAGCGACCCTAACCCCGGCAATTAGCTGCGAAATCGGCGTTTCAATCCTGTCCAGAGCGTGATGCCCGGATGCGACTCTAACACCGGCGGCCGGCTCTGTTGGCGAAGTTTCGAGCTTGTCCGAAGCGCGGTGTCCGGATGCGACCCTCACGCCGGCGGTCGACTCTGTTGGCGAAGTTTCGAGCTTGTCCGAAGCGCGGTGTCCGGATGCGACTCTTACCCCCACAATTGGCTGCGAAATCGGCGTTTCAATCCTGTCCAGAGCGTGATGCCCGGACGCGACTCTAACACCGGCGGCCGGCTCTGTTGGCGAAGCGAGCTTGTCCGAAGCGCGGTGCCCGGTTGCGACCCTAACCCCGGCAATTGGCTCTGAAAGCGGCGTCTCAATCATGTCCGCCGCGTGATGCCCGGAAGCAACCCTGCCCCCGGCAGCCGGCTCTGCTGGCGAAGTTTCGAGCTTCTCCGTGGCGTGGTGCCCGGTTGCGACCCTAACCCCGGCAATTGGCTCTGAAAGCGGCGTCTCAATCATGTCCGAAGCGTGGTGTCCGGATGTGACTCTCACCCCCACAATTGGCTGCGAAATCGGCGTTTCAACCCTGTCCAAAGCGTGATGTCCGGATGCAACCCTGACCCCGGCGGTCGGCAGCGACGGCGAAGGTTGAATCCTGTCCGAGGCATGATGCCCGGGTGCAACCCTAACCCCTGCAGCCGGGTTGAAAGTCGTCGTTTCAATAACTTCCGAGGCACGATGCCCGGGTGCAACCCTAACCCCGGCAGTCGGCTTCAACGGCAGAGGCTCAACCTTGCCGCTGGCGTTCTTTGTGGTTCGAACTCCCGCGCCTGCAGCGGCGCGCAAGGCTGGGGTTTCTATCGGTTCGGAGGTTTCAGGTCTACTTGTTGCAAACCCGCCCAGACCGGAGTGATCCGCACTCAACCTGCTCAAGTTGAAAGCATCCGCCGTATTCCCGGCCAGAGTTCCAGACGCGAAGGGGGGCACCTCTTCTGTGTCCGTCCCCGTCCTCTCCCGCCTGGCCTTCCAGGTTGCATCGCCGTTACCCTGCAATGCGGTATAGCCGGCGTGCCGGTTGTTCGCCCCCTGTTTCGCCGCAGCGGGGACCGTAGCTTCGGGCGTCAATGGTGAACTGTTTAGATAAGGCAAGCTTGCCTGAGAATCAGGCAGTGACGACACGGTCCGACCCGCGGCGATCTCGACTTTCTGCATTCTTCCCTGCACCGAAAGCGGGTTCACCCGGCTGCCGCAGGTCGCCCCTGCATCTCGCAATCCGGCTTCCGCAAAGGGCCTCTCGAGCGCCGGGAGAGCGGCGGCCCTTTTTATTGAAGAACCTTCGTTCCCAGTCCCCATCGGAGCCAGCAAGGACTGCAATCCGGAGCGAAAGCTCTCGCCGCCGGAGGAAATCCCCGAGGAAGGCTCTGCGCCGGCCCACACCGTGCCTCGCGCCGAGCCCGCTGGTTTGCCCGTCAATTGACTGCGAACTGGCGCCGGGCTCGGTCCGATTGCGATCTCGATTCCTTGAGCGGTGGTCATGCAGGGGATAAAAGCAGATACTGTGCCAAAAGTAGTCAGTGAAGGGTTAGAGCATTGTCAGGAATGGGACCGTTTCTCCCGTTTTCGGAAGCTGGATTGTCTCTTGCGTGGATTTTCTCTCAAGTTTCCGGCACGGGGCTCTCTTCGCCTTCCGCCGCCCGGCCCATTTCGAGGCCGGTGGACAGGTCATCCGAGCTTTGCGCCGGCGCTGCGTTGCCCGTTCTGCGAAATTGCCTGGACCGGTGCCAGTCGTCAAGTGCCTGCTGACCGCGCCTTGCGGCCTCGACGGCATCTTGGGCCTCGGTTTCCCCGATCAGGGTTTCGGCCTGGCGAACTTCCACTCGCTTGGCCAGAAACTCCTCGCGCAGTAAAATCACTTCCTCTTGGGCGGCCTCGATCCTGGGCGACAGCACTTGAGCCAGGCGTTCCGCGCCGATTGACTCCTCGAGGCCTGCGAAGCGGTCTGCCAACTCGCCCGTGCGGGCACTTGCCTCGACCAGACGCCGCCCCCCTCGCGCCCGCTCGACAGTACCTGCCAAAGCCCTTTCCAGCCGGGTCAGGCCGCCCTGAGCAGATTCCAACGCCAGGCGGCATTGTTCCTCCTCAAGTTCCCGGACGCGGAGCAGCCTCCTCAACGTTCGCGAAACAGCCATCGATTACACCTCCGCTGCCAGGGCGGCCAACCCCCGGACGCAATCGGCAAAGCGTACCTGCTCCCCGGAGTCCTGGGTCATGAACGCGCGCATTGCGCTTCTGGCGTTGAGAGCGCGGTCCAGATCCAGGTCCGAACCCGGCTTGTACGCTCCAATGCGCACCAGGTCCTCGGAACGGGCGTAGACGGCCATCAATCTGCGCATCAGCGCGGCTTGCTCCCGGTGCGCGGGTTGGGTCACGGCAGGCATCAGCCGGCTGATGGAGTCCAGCACCTCGATGGGCGGATACCAGCCCTCGGCGGCCAGGTTGCGCGACAGCATGACGTGGCCGTCGAGCAGCGACCGCACCGCATCCACAATCGGGTCCTGCTGGTCGTCACCCTCCATCAGCACGGTATAAAACGCGGTGATCGAACCCACCCGGAACTGTCCTGTCCGTTCCACCAGCTTGGCCAGCCGGGTGAATACCGACGGCGTATATCCCTTGGCCGTGGGCGGCTCCCCGGCCGCCAGGCCGATCTCCCGCGCGGCCATGGCATAGCGCGTCAGCGAGTCCAGCACCAGCAGCACATGCTTGCCCTGGGCGGCGAAGTACTCGGCCACGGTAGTGGCCCCCAGCGCGGCCCTCATGCGCAGCAGCGGCGACTGGTCGGAAGTTGAAACCACCACCACCGAGCGCGCCCGGCCCTCAGGCCCAAGCGAATCCTCAAGAAACTCGACTACTTCGCGGCCTCGTTCGCCCACCAGCCCCACCACCGTCACGTCGGCCTCGGTATTGCGGGTCATCATGCCGATCAGCGTGCTCTTGCCCACTCCCGACCCGCCGAAGATCCCCACCCGCTGCCCGCGTCCAACCGTCAACAAACCGTCGAGAACGCGGATGCCGGTGCCCAGCGGCGTGCGAATCGGCACCCGGTCGAGTGGAGACCGAACCTCCCCGTCCAGCGACAGCGCGCACGCCGTCTCCGGCGTCTGGCCCTCGTCCATCGGCTTGCCCAGAGCGTTCAGTACCCTGCTCATCAGCGCCGGGCCAACCTCAATCTGAGGGTGGACGCCCAATGCCGCAACAGAATCTCCAAAACGGATGCCCTCCGTGCTCTCGACAGGCATCGACAGCACGTTCGAACCGCGAAACCCAATCACCTCGGCCAGGTGCCGGTTGTGAAACTGATCCTCGATCTCGCAGCACTCGCCCACCGAAGCCAATGGACCGGCCGACTCGATGGTCTGGCCAACCGACTCCAGCACCTGCCCCCGCCAGCGCCATGGCTGCGCACGGTCCAGGCGCGCGAAGTAGCGCGTCAAAAGCGGCCCTTGGGGCACAGCAGGCGCGGGCGCGATCATTGCCTTCCCTCAACGGGTGAGCCTTGCCGGCCAGTCTCCGGCGATGGCGCGGAAGACGATGAACCAGCAGACCTGGCTCCGCCGGCCCGGTCGAAAAATCCTCGTTCAATCTCCGCCATCTGCGCTCGGATTCCCAAATCGACGCATCCCATCTTGGTTTCGACCACGCAGTCGCCCAGCCGCATCCCTTCGCCGGCCAGGACCGTCGGCTTCACCGCCAGGTTGGGCACCAGGGCCATCGCTTCCGTCCAAAGATCGAACTCTGCCGGCGGAACGCGCAGCCGCACCTCGGTCGAACCGGCAAGCTGCCCCAGCGCCACGCGCACAGCGCCAGTCAACAACAACGGATCCATCTGCGCCTCGCGCCGCAGAATTCTTGCCGCCACCGCCAAAGCCAGCTCGACAACTTCGTGCTCGGCCGCCTCAAGAAACCGTTCTCGCTCCTGGCGAAAGTTCTCCACCAAATCCGCGGCCTGGCGCAAGCGCACTTTTTCAGCTTCGGCCTGGGCTGCAACCTGCGCACCGCGTTCCCCCTGGCGGCCTTCTTCGCGGCCACTCTCCCGCCCTGCCTCGTAGGAGCGTCGCGTCTCGTCGGCCAGCCTTCTTTCATGTTCCGCGCGCAACTCAGCCTCACGGACAGCACGGGCCGTGTCGGGCGGCACGGGCTGCGGGGCGGCCTCCGGAGTCTTCTCCTTCACCGCAGTCGGGCCCCATGCCTCCCAGACCGGCTCTGAAGCCGGCACAGGGCTGGACGCGTACTCAAAGGCCGCGCACTCGAAAGCCTGGACGCGCCCATCTTTGCGTCCCGCCGCGCCGCTCCGCGTTGCCGATTCTGTTTGTTGCACGAGTCTCCGCTTCCCTTCCCAACTTCGCAGGACTTGTTCGCCCTGACGGATTCATTTCGCCTTGGCCAAAGCGCCCTCACACTCTGCGGAAAAACTTGATTCTGAGGCTTTGTAATAGGGCATGACTTTAAGCCTGCCCTGAGCGAAGCCGAATGGGTGCCGATAAAGCCAATGAGGTCAACAGGGCTTTACAGGCTACGGAAAAACTCAATTCGGTGAAGGGCACGGGCTTCAGCCCGTACATAAGTGGCTTAGAATCAGCCGGGCTTTAGCCCCTGAGGATGTTCTTTGGGATATTCATCATGAAACACGCCCTTTTTCCGCAGTCTGTTGAGCCCCTGCCGAAGTCCAAAATCTCTCGAAATCAAGTCTTTTTCCGCGACCTCCTCAGGCCAGCATTTCGTCGCCGGTCTCTAGTTTCAAAACCACCTTGCCCTCGGCCTCCAGGCGCCTGGCCAGGTTCAGGATCTCCTGCTGGGCTTGCGCCACCTCGCGCGAACGGACCGGCCCCAGTACTTCCATGTCTTCCTTCAGCATTTCGACCGCTCGCGAGCTCATCGATTTGAATATCTGGGCGCGAAGCTCGTCGTTGGCGCCGCGCAGGGCCAGCGCCAACTGTTTCTTGTCCACTCCGGAGACGATCTCCCGTATCGTCGCCGGCGGCACCGTAATCAGATCCTCAAACGTGAACATGAGGTTGCGAATACTCAAGGCCAACTCCGGCTGACCGTCTTCAATGGTTTCGAGGATCTTCTTCGACTCCTCCGCGTTGAGCCGGTTCAGCAAGTCGGCCACGGCTTTGAAACCCGAATAACTCTTGCGTGCCGTGTCGCCCATGCTCTCCAGGCGTCGATGCAGGATGTGGGCCACCTTCTGCGCCATTTCGGGAGAGAACTGGCGCATCTCCGCCAGCCGCTGAATCGACACCACTTTATGGTCTTCGCTCAGGTTGTCCAGCACCAGGGCGGCTCGGCGGGGGTCGAGGTGGGCCAGGACCAGGGCAATCGTCTGGGGGTGCTCTGAATCCAGCAGCTTGCCCAACTGCTGTGGGTCGGTGCGCTGCAGTTTGGCCAGGTTGCCTTGCGCTTCCTCCTGCGACTGCCGCACCATCATCAGCAGATCGTCGGCGCGCTCCTTGCCGAAGGTCTCGATCAGCAAGCGGCTGGCATAGTCCAGCCCCCCGTGAACCATGAAGTTCTGCGTCTCCAAGAGTTCCCAGAACTCCTCCAGAATCTCGGCCGAGAGTTCCGGCGTAATGCCCCGCAGGTCGGCCAGCTCCTCGGTGAGCCGCTGCACGTCCGCCTCCGGCAATGCGCGCAGGATCTCCTTGGCCAGGTCCTCTCCCACACTCACCAGCAGGACCGCCGCCTTGCGCAGCCCCGTCAAGTTCGTCGACAGATGGCGCTTTTGAATCCCGCCTTCATTTTCCTGGTCCGCCAAAGAACTTGTCCTTTCTTCCCTCGCGCTCTTGCCGCCCCTTGTGGCCGGTTTCGTTGTTTCTTCTGCCCCGCGCTTCCCTGCTATCTCAGTTATCGCTGCTGAACGCCCAGATTCTGCCCGGGCCTCGCTACTCGGAGTGAATCCAGCTTTGCAGCAGGCGGGAGCTTTGCGTCGGCTCGCGCTTCAGGTGCCCGGTAACCTGCTCGAATATCTCCTGCGTCCGGGTCCGCTCCGGTCCCATTTCAATCTCCGGCGGCTTCAAAGCGGGCGCTTTCGCGTCTGCGGCCGCGCTGGCGTTGGCCGGCAACCCCTTGGTCCCGCCCTTCACCGCCTTCTCGGGATCAGACCGGGCACGGCGAATGGCTGGCCGTACGCCGAAGGCCAACACAACCAACAGTCCAACCAGCAGCGCGGCATACTTGACCAGCACAGGCGAGTTTTCCGCCGTCGCAAGGCCCTGCCCGATCAGTGAGACCGGAGCCTGCAACCGGTTCTCATCGAAGGCCAGGTCTTCCACCGTCAACATGTCGCCGCGCGCCGCCTCATACCCCACCGCGGCCTGGGCCAGCGCGTTCAGGTTGCGCAGCTCCTCGGCCGAGCGCGGCTGCCATTCGGCCGCCTTGCCCCTGCTCGCCGCCTTCGCCAGCCGGTCGTTCACAACGATCGCCGCCGTAAGTCGCCTGACCCGCCCCGGCCCCTCAACCACGTGCCGCACGCTCTTTGAGGCTCCGTAGCTTCCCGATTCGCTTTTGGCCGGTTGCGGGGGCGTTGTCTGCTGAGGATAGACGGGAAGAGCCTGCGAATTGGGAGCATTCGATGCGGTACCGGGTACACCGGCGGCTACCGGCTGAGCGCCGGAGGTTTGCTCCGTGCGCTGCATCGATAAAGTTACCGTCTGGTCCGGATCGTAGTTTTCCTGCGTTTCTTCCGTAGCCGCCGGATTGTAGTCCAGGGTCACTGAAGCCCGCACATTCCCCGCGCCCGTCACCGGTTCGAGAGTAGCGATCAATTTTTCTTCCAGGGCCTGCTCGGCGCTGAGCCGAAGCGCGTCCGCGGTTTTAGGCCCCAGCGGCAGGTGCCCCGCAGCGTCCACCAGCACAACCCGGTCCGGCGTCAGCCCGTCGACAGCCGAAGCCACCAGGTTGCGAATCGCCTCCGGCTCGCCTTCGGCCAGCGAACGATGACGGAGTTTGATGACCACCGAGGCCTTCGCCGGCCGCTCCGCCTCACGAAACAACGAATCGTGGTTCATCACCAGGTGAACCCGCGCCGACTCGATGTCGGAAAGCGAACTTACCGTATGCTCCAGCTCCCCTTCGAGCGCCCGCTGGTAGTTGACCCGCTCATCGAACTCCGATCCCACCCAGTTCGGCTTGTCAAAAATCTCAAAGCCCAGCCGCCCGCTCTTGATGCTTCCCTTGCCAGCCGTAACCAGGCGGGCCTTGTCCAAGTTCGCGGCCGGAACCCGAATGCCCGACCCGTTTGGCGTGGATTCAAAGGGAATCTGCGCCTGGGTCAGCAGTTGACCGGTCTGGCGCGCGTCCTCCGTGTCCAGATCCGCATACAAGGTTCGCCAGTCGGTTCGCAGGGCATACCAAAGTAAGCC
The DNA here is from genome assembly GCA_003151985.1 of Acidobacteriaceae bacterium. Taxonomy (GTDB): domain Bacteria; phylum Acidobacteriota; class Terriglobia; order Terriglobales; family Acidobacteriaceae; genus Telmatobacter. The sequence continues at coordinate 13,177 of PLZC01000243.1, read as the reverse complement.
AACGGCCAGTCCAGTGAGAAGCGCCCCAGCCGCAGCCGCCCATCCGCGCTCGGCCGGGCGCATGGCCGCCCACCGCACCCGCCCCAGAGCCCAAAGAGCGCTGGCCCGGTCAGCTAACCTCGCTTGGCCCGGAATACCCGCTGCGCTCTTCTCCAACTGTGTTCCCGTGGCCATGATCCCCGCGTCCCGCTGCGTGCCCGATCTCTTCGCTGCCTGGCCCTGCTCAATCTCGGTAGGTCAGGGGTCTTAGAACTGCATTCCAATTACCGACTGGTAAGCCTGGACCGCCTTGTTTCGCACTGCCAGCGCCAATTCGAAGGACATACTCGCCTTCTCCGTGGCAATCATGGCCTGATGGACGTCGACACCCGACCCGGTCATCAGGCCGGTCACGGCCGCATGAGCCTGGTCTTCGAGCTTGCCCACCTGGTCGACGGCGTCGGTAAACAGTGCCGCAAACGGCGTGGACGCCGGGCTGTCAGGACCGTGGAAGGCCGATGACTCGCCGGCCAGGTTCGAGAGCGCCGGCCCCGCTATATTCATGGCCGCGATCATTGGATTCGTCTGCATCGTTCCTCCGCGCTTCAAAAACCCTCGTATTCAGAAAGGCCCGCCGGCCGCTCCCTGGGGCTTGCCGCCTAGGCTTTGGCAATCTCCAATGCAGAGGCGATCATGCTCTTCTCCGCCTGCACCGCGGAACTATTCAAACCATAGGCACGTGTCGCCCCCATCAGGTCCACCATCTCTGTGAGCGGGTTAATGTCCGGATAGGAGACATACCCATCTGCCCCGGCATCCGGATGCCCCGGATCGTATCGCTTGAGCGCCGGGCCGGAGTCTTCGACCACCTGGGCAATATGCACCCCCGGAGCCACAGGGCCGTGCTGCTCGAATCCGAATGGCCCGAATCCCTGACTGCCCGTCAAAAGGCTTGCTGGCGCCAAACCACCCGCAATTCCGGGAGCCGGAATCCCCCCGGCCTGCACCATCGAGTCCAAAAATCCCGGCTCCCCCTGGTTGGCCGCGAAAACCACGTGCTGGCGGTGATACGCGCCCCCGGTAGCGGTGTTGGTGGTCTCGGCATTGGCCATGTTGGCCGCCACCACTTCAGCCCGCATCCGCTCGGCCTGCATGGCGCTGCCGGAAGTCTCCATCAATCCAAAGAGATTCATGCTCAACTCTCCTTCCGCTTGAACTTTGGTCAAGCTACTTGTCGGCTTACTTGTCTGAGTGGATGGCGTCGAGGATGCGTTGATTCTCCTGGCGCAAAAGGGCCACGCCCGTCTTGAACTTCAATTGCGCCTCGGCCAGGTTCAGACCCTCGCGATCCAGCGAGACGTTGTTGCCGTCCGGCCGTGAGACCAGCCCGTCCACTGCTTTCAGATGTACCGCGCCCGGCGCTCGCCCCTGGTCCAGACCCTCAAGGGCTCCGCGCATTTCCGTCTCGAAGTCCATCCCCACGGCGCGGTAACCTGGGGTGTCGATGTTGGCCATGTTGGCGGCCGTCAGCTTGACCTGGCTGGTGGCCAGGTCAAGATACCGCGCCAGCTGATCGCACATGCGGGTTTCGATCTGCGTGTTCATCCGAACGCCTCCATGGTTCGAGTCAACTCACTGCAAGCCCGAAGTCGATTTCGCTTGAGGTCAGTACTGCCTCGTTGCCTGCCAGAATGGCCCCGCGCTCCAGCACATGCTCCAGTTCGCGGACATTTCCCGGCCAGTCGTGCGCCAAAAGCTTGGCAATCGCCCCGGGATCAATGCTTTTGACCGGCGTTTCCCGGCCCATTCGCTGCATGAAGTGATCCACCAGCAGCGGGAGATCTTCCGTGTGCTGGGCCAGCGACGGAGTGCGGATAAGAAAGACGGCCAGCCGGTAGTAAAGGTCGGCGCGGAATCCGCCGGATTGCGTATGCTGAGCCAGCGGCCGATGCGTGGCAGCCACAATGCGCACGTCCACCTTCAATGTCTCGTTGTCGCCAACGCGCTGCAGCTCGCCACACTCCACAAAACGCAGCAGCTTGGCCTGCAAGGCCAGCGGCATCTCGCCAATCTCGTCCAAAAACAACGTGCCGCCGTCGGCGGACTCGATGCGTCCTATGCGCCCTTGGACAGCACCGGTAAACGCGCCGCGTGTGTGTCCGAACAACTCTGCTTCAAGCAGCGCCTCAGGAATAGCCGCGCAATTGATAGCAACAAAAGGCTTTCTGCACCGTGTAGACAGCCGGTGCAGCGCCTCGGCAACCAGCTCCTTGCCGGACCCGGTAGGACCCTCGATCAGCACGGGGGTCGAGCGTGGAGCCACCAGGCGGATGCGGCGGCTCACTTCGAGCATGCACGGAGCGTCCCCGATCAACTCCTGCAGCCGTTCGCAGGCTAGCGAAGCGCCGCCTTTCAAGGGTTGATCGGGCCTGATCGTGGGCCGGCCCACCTGTGATTTGGCTGAGGCGGTCTCCCCCGCCAATGATCCCGGAAACCCCTCGGCAGGCGGAATCGGAAGCGAGGCCGGCCTGGGGCTGGTCAACATCCGTTCCGGCGCCGGATTGGGCCGGTTCAACGCCGGCGCCGTGTTCCAGGCGGCGGTGTCGGTGTCCTGGCTGCGGCGCAGAGCGTAGAGCAACTCCTGCCGGTAGGGCCCCCGCGGGCTCTCCTGAGCCGTGGTCCCGCTGGTGGTTACCAGGTCGACCTCCGGAAAACTAGTCCGGAAGTCGCGCAGGAACTCTGGCAGATCCAGGTCAGGCAGCCATGCATCGACAATGACGGCCTCAGGGGAGGCGGCTTCAGCTTCGGCCCAGGCCTGTGCGCCGGTTTCGGCCTCGCGGACCTGCCAGCGCAAGCCGGTGAGAATCTCGGAAAGCCGCTGCCTGAAGTTCAGATCGGCGCTGGCCACGAGAGCGGTCCGCGACCGGGTGCGGGAGGAAGAAGGTAGAAGCGACACCGGAACAGCAAGCATTTGAATTCTCCAGAAAAGTTGAATGAACGCGGAAGATCTAATGAACGCCGAGGGCCGTGCCGGTTGCGGCCGAAGTTGGCCTGGACACGGCGAGAAGCGGGAGGTTGAGCTCAGTGTCGGAAGGCACCACGTAGCCTTGCCCGCGCACTGTGCGAATCAACTGTCCGGGGGGTGGGTCCTCGAGCTTGCGGCGCAGGTAATTGACATAAACATCGACGATATTTGTGGTCTGCGTGGGCTCCAGATTCCATACCGAGTCCAGCAGCTCTACCCGCGACACGCAGAGACCGCGGTTGAGCATCAGGTGCTCCAGCAGGGCAAACTCCTTGTTGGTGAGCACGATCGTGCGCCCCGCTCGATGTGCGGTATGCTCCAGGCGGTCCAGTTCCAGGTCGCCTGCCCGCAATTGCAGCCGGGCCTCACGCTTGCGCCGCAACAGAGCCCGGCAACGGGCCCGCAGCTCGTGCAGGCTGAAGGGCTTGGTCATCAGGTCGTCCGCCCCGAGGTCGAGACAGCGGACGCGCGTGTCCACCTCCTGCCGGGCGGTGAGTACCAGCACCGGCAGCTCGGTGTCGAGCGCGCGCAGCTCCGCAAGCACCTGTTCTCCGTCCTTGATGGGCAAGTTGAGATCGAGAATGGTCAAATCGGGCATCTCCTGGCGAAACGCCTCTACCGCAGCCGCTCCGTCCAATGCCACGCGTACGCGATGCCCATCGGCCTCCAGGCCGCGGCTCAGAAACAGTCCCAACGCCTTATCGTCTTCGGCGATCAATAACCTCATGTCAGCCTTTCTTCCTGATCCTTAATCGCAGCATCCCCGCCTGCCCGCTCCCCTGCTTCGGGCGGACTTGGCTTAGATGGCGCTAACTGTGGGCTCCCCCTTACCTTCCCGCATGGGGAGGTGGAACTCAAGATTGGAATAAAGAAATGAAGGAGGGCGATTCCGGGAATGGAATCGAAGAGGAATGTGTTTCAAAATCGAACAGTCATGGCCCGGCACCCCGGGTTCGGCCAGACTCCTAATGGAACTCCGGCGGAGGGTACTGGCTCTGCTCAGGCTGCGGAGAAACTCAATCTTGGGACCCCGCATAAAGCCAATAGAATCATCGCTACTCTATCGCATGTTATTGATTTTGAGCCACTTGTAAGATCATGCTATTTCTGCGACTTTCAGCCGAAAATTGCACTTTTCTGCTTTTTTTCCTGGAATCGTGCCTCCTTCCGCAGCCTGTTTAGCCCACACCGACTTATCTGCTTGCCCCGATTACGCGCGCATCCGCCTTCCGCTGGTACATCTCCGCATCCGCTCGCGCCAATAGCTGCTTCAAGGTTTCGCCCGGTAGGTATGCGGCCAAACCGATCGAGGCGTCAACTTTCACCTTCGTAGGGCCTGACCCCGCTTGAACCGTATAGCTGCCGCAAACCCACTCCATCAGGCGGTCGGTCTGCGCCTTGGCTCCGGCCATCTCGCAATCCACAAGGATGATAAATTCATCTCCGCCCCAGCGGCCGGCCACATCCGTCGAGCGGCAGGCCGATTTCAGTTCGGTAGCAAACTGTTGCAGCAATTCATCGCCGGCCATATGTCCGTATTCGTCATTCACGCGTTTGAATCCATCAATGTCGATGATGGCTACGCAGAATGGAAGCCCGGACGCCATCCGCCGCTCAAAGTGGCTCTCCATGCACATGCGGCTTCGCAATCCGGTGAGCGAATCGCAGGAAGCAACCTGTTCGGCCTCATCCAGCTTGGCCTGAAAAGTCGTTACCTCGGCTCGAAGCCGCTCGATCGCCTCCTTGCCCTCTGCAGCCATCCTGTCGATGGAGGTCTTCAGTTCGGAAGCGCTCTTCTCGATGGAAGCGCGAATCTCCGTCAGGTCCTCGAGGTTCGCGATCTGCTTCAACTGCGTGGTCACGTCGTTGATCTGGTCGGCGCAACGCTTGTCCCGCGAACCTACCGATTCAGCCGTTTGAGCCATCACGATCAGGATCTCTTTCACCTCGCATGCCTTTTGCCGGTAATGCCCGGCCGCGCGTCTCCCCCAATCCCGCAACTCCTGGACGCTCTTTTTCGTAGCCGACATCGCCTCGCAAGTGACACCGACTGAAAGCGTCGCTTCCAGCCGCCCCAGCCCCTGTTTGAGATCCGCCCCAAGGGCGGGACAGGCATCGAGACCGCATTCAGCCATTCCCAGCAAAGCCGAGCGATATGCGGCAATCGCATGGGAAAGAAGCCCGTCGTCCCCTGTTTTGCCTGGCGTTTCCGCGCCGGTCTGCACGGACTCGAGATATTTCTTGAGTGAGATCATTGGCCCTCGGAAGTTGTCCCGCCCGCTCACCACCCATGCGCAGACAGCTTAACCCTGAATATCGGCTGCAATTCGTCTCCCTTTAGGGCGGCAACATTGGGTGCCCCACATCTCGATTCTGAGATGTGGGAGACTACGACCCTCGACCACCCGGAGCCGGGCCCTGTGATTTTTGCAGATCATTAGCTCCATCCGGCGCACACTATCAATAGGAGGAATTTGACGTGACCCCTAACCGATTCGCCGAAATCCAATTCGCTCGAATTCGTCCCCGCCCCCCGGCCTTCTCATGGGTGCCCGTCGCCCTCCATTCCGGGCAAAAAATAAAAGAATTTCGTTTTTTCACACTTTTTTCAACAAGTGATTGTATGTAAGCTACTTTGAATGAGAAGTTTGTAAAATCTACATATTAACTGATCAGTAAACACAATCGCCGGTTTTTGCCCTCTTTTGAGGCAAATTAGCGCCCTTTTCTGACCGGAAATCGCCGCTTTCTGGAGTAGTTATTGAAGCCGTTTCACCGTCTTGGCAGCCGGCTCCGCTGGAACCAGCCAAACTCCGCCCACGTCAACCGGAGGAAAGCAGGGTCGCTTCGGCACGAGAAAGAAAGACGAAAAAAAAGAGTTGCGATTCGCTCTTTATTCGCTATAATGCGCCCATGGCTGTCACTCGAAGGCAAAAAGAAGTTCTCGATTTTCTAGAGTCGTTTGTGACCCGAAACGGCTATTCCCCGTCGTTCGAGGAGATTGCGCGCGGCATGGGGCTCAAGAGCCTGGCAACGGTCCACAAGCACATCACCAACCTCGAAAAAAAGGGCCTTCTGGACCGCGTCCACAACCGCAGCCGGTCCATCGACGTCCTGCCTCCGGGAACGCGCACCCGTTCAAGCGACAGACTGCCCCTGGCCGGCAGAATTGCCGCCGGGCTACCGGTCGAGGCAGTCGAAGTGCCGGAAAGCATCTCGCTGCACGATGTGGTGGGCAACCGCGATGTGTTTGCCCTCGAAGTGCGTGGAGATTCCATGCGCGACGAGCACATCATCAGCGGCGATTATGTGCTGGTGGAGCGGACGCGCACCGCCCGCCAGGGCGAAATCGTTGTGGCCCTGGTTCACGGCTCGGAAACCACTTTGAAGCGCTTCTATACGGAGGGCAACGTGGTCCGCTTGCAGCCCGCCAACATGGAGATGGAGCCCATCTACGTTCCCGCTGCCCAAGTGGCCATCCAGGGCCGCGTTCTCGGCGTTCTGCGCAAATACAGGTAATGCTAACAATATAAACCATTTATATGTGAGTAGACCGCAGGAAATGGCTTCAGGATGGAGCTATCCTGCGGTCATCTTTTTAGCGCTAAAAACGGAATTTGCTGAAGAATTGCTGAAGTCAGTATACTCTTTCCATGTCTCGCGAATCGAACCCATCTACCACAACGATCACAGTCCTCACTCGCCACTCGACCGATTGCCCCAAAACAGACCCCCAATGGAAACGGTGCAAATGCCGCAAGAGCGTTTACATCTATGAGGGCGGCAAGGTTCGCTACCAGTCAGCGAAGACTCGATCTTGGGAGAAAGCCGAGAAGTTTGCCCAGGCACTGCGAGACCTCCGTGACCCGGAGAAGATTCGGGAGAGGCAGGTCGCCGATGAGAAGGCGGATAAAGAAGCCGCTGAGGCTAGAAAGATGGCCGAACTCGAAGCCAGCCAGGCCACCATTGAGGAGGCACTAGATCGGTGGTTAAAGTCCCACAAGAAGTTGAGCGACTCCTCGGCACGAGCTTACCAAGTCGTCACCCGCAAGATTCGAGATTGGGCGACAATGCGAGGCATCAGAAACCTCAGAGAGGTGACCCCAGAGATGCTTGATGAGTGGCGCGGAGAGTGGTCGCCGTCTGCACCAAGGAAGGACGACAAAATGGGGATCACAACCCAATCTCACTTTCAAACCAGGCTGAAGAGCTTCTTCTCTTGGGCCACGAGGATCCATCTGATCGACATGGACCCTTCCCTGCCCTTGGATTCGATCACACCAAGCGATAAGCGCACGATCCCCCTCAATCCTGAACAATTTGAGGAGTTGCTTTCCGCAACGGAACGGTTTGACGCGGATCAATCGCATGAAGAAGACAAGTACGGCGAAGAGTTGCGGACGCTGTTTCTGGTGATGCGCTGGTCCGGATTGCGAATCGCGGACGCCCTACTGCTACCGAGAAGCGCCCTGGTGGGGAACCGGCTTACCCTGACAACGTTGAAGACCAAGGCAAAGCCAAGACCGGTTCTGCCGGACTTTGTCGTTGACGCTCTTCTGAAATTGCAACCGCGGCGGAACACACACCCGAAGTACTTCTGGTGGTCCGGGAAAAGTAGCCATTTGACGTTGACAACTCAGTGGACGGCTCGAATCCGGAGCTTTAACAGATACCTGTCGCTCCGCGATGAGCAAGGACATCCGATGAAATTCCACTCCCACCAATTAAGGGACACTTATGCGGTGGAATTGCTTCTGGCTGGAATGCCTATCGAAAAGGTCAGCCGTCTGCTAACACACAAAAGCATCAGGGTCACGGAGCGGTATTACGCCCCATGGAACCGGCCTCGCCTCGACCAGTTGGAAATTGAGAGTATCGAGGCAATGCGGAAAATGGGCGTAACTGTGAGCCATTAGGAAGCCCGGCCCTTGGAAGAGCTGGGCAGTTTACAGGCGACGTCTACCTTGACTGCAACCGACAATGAACCCGGTGAGCAACCGATCTCGGAATCCTCATAGTCGAATAAGCCCGCTTATGCAACGTCTCGGGCCGGTAGATCACGATCACGCCGGCTTCATCCTTGAAAAGTCGACGAATGTAGTCGGAGCTCAGTGCCCATCGTTCAGCCAGTTGTGCCGGCGAATCATGTTGCTCGTCCGACAGCCTGATGGACACTGCCTGTGTAGTTGTTGAAGAAGTACCACCGAAGGTGCTGGTGGCGGCGAGTTGCTGTTGGCGTGAAGCAGTTTGTCTTGCCATTGTTTGAAAGCAATCCTGTATCAAAGATTGCCGGTGGCCCCGATGGGCCGCGGTCAGTTTACACAGGCCACCCGGCTGAACACTGTGTCAGGATGCACTGAACGTCTCGATCTTGGACTCAGGTAAATACCTTACCTATCGCCTGTACAGTCGATGGATAGAGAGACTGGGCGGGAAGTTTGCACCTCTTACCGATTGGGAATTTTGGACCAGGGATCAGAAGCGCGAAGTTCTATCGGCCCTCGTACCAGATTATTCGGTTGACGGCTGGCCAGATTGATTGTTTGGGGCTTAACCAGACTTAACCCATCGCTCTTCAGCAGTGAGAATACCCATACGGCTGCGGGTATCTTCATTGCTGAAACCAATTTGATTTATCTGCCGATTAGGGCTTCGTAGCGCAGGGGGCGAATCAGCCGCAAATGTGCACTTAGTTGATCGAAGGGAGTTAGATCGATTCGTATCCTCCGTTTCACCGGTTTAGTCCGCGGTGAGATTTGGGGGATTGCCGGGGATGCCGGTCCACCTGAGCTAATTTCATAAGGTCCGCCACATTTTGGCCACATTCCAAAAATGGCGGCACTGTTGGCAGCCATCTTGTGTTGGGCGACAGCGACACCGACATTCGCGCCATTTTTGCCCATGCTTATTAAATGTTCCAACGCTCGACCAACCGCAAGCAATTCGTCGTCACTTGCAAGCTTTGTCGCCGTGATGTGCCCTCCGGTGTAAAGGAATTCCCATTCCATTCGATTGTCGTAACTTGTTCTCTGTGCGGTGAGGAGCGTCAGTACTTACCCTCCGAGGTCATCCTCGGAAGGCCTTATGTTTCTGAGGCGAAGCGGGCATAGGTCGCCTGCCTGACCATCGCTCCTGCGCCAACGTCCCAGTGGACGATGCGGGGTGGCGACCGTGAAATTCTTGGCATCGGCGGCAAATTGCCTACTACAACTTGCAGAATCTAAAAGACCGCTCCGAGAACGAATTCCAGTCTCTCCGCCACACCCTTCTGAGTCCAATTCCTAGATGGGTTTCCAGAAGCTCAAACCCGGTAAAATCATTGAGTACCGCGCGGATGGGCATGAATGAGCATGAATCCGCCCTGAAACCACAATAGCCAAAACGCCCCTGATGGTCGCGGCAATTTCGCCAACCTGACTTTGCAGAGAAGCTATTGACTACACTTGATCGCACGAAGGCCGATCCAAATAGCTTCGTACTGGAAATTACGGAAACCGTATTGGTGGATAATTTCGTGGAAGTCCTCGCGAAAATGAAGATCCTCAAATCTCATGGCTTGAGATTCTCCCTGGACGACTTCGGCACGGGTTATTCGTCTCTGTCCTACTTGAAGCGATTGCCCGTGGATCAGTTGAAGATCGATCACTCGTTCGTACGGGACATGCTGGTGGACACCGCAGGCGCTGCCATTACGGAAGCCATAATTTCGTTGGGAAGGGCCATGAAACTCCAGGTGATTGCCGAAGGAGTTGAGACCGTAGGCCAACGCGACTTCCTGGCGAGTCTTGGCTGTCATTCGTTCCAAGGCTATCTATTCAGTCATCCGCTTCCCCTGGAGGATTTCGATCGACTCCTGACATCCAAGTCCGAATTTGAGAAACTGTGCGAGAAACACTCTCATTTGGGGTCGCACAATGCAGATCCTGCGCAGCTTTCCTGATGCCAAGCTCACCCCGGAGAATTTAGCCCGGTTGGCACGGACGCACGTGCAACTGGAAACCATGGCCCGGGGCCTCTCTTATCTGCGCCGCGCTTTAATTCGTCGTTTCTCGACCAAAAGCTTCAACTCTTAACAAAGTGATGACGACGAAGGCGCCGATCGCTCAGACGCCCAAAGAACTCGTGTGGACGCTCAATAGAGCAAAGCTCTATCGCTACGTTCCCGTGACTCCGCCGCCCGAGGCACGGCATCTGGTGCCACTGCTTCTTGTTTTCGGTCTCATGAATCGTACCCCGATTCTCGATCTCCGCCCGGGCCATAGTTTGTCGAATCTGGATTGGGGAGTTCCGGGTCTGGAAGACGAAGCGTCTGAAATTCGACGACTACGCAGTCGAATATATGCCGAGAGCGATTCGCCAGATGCTTTAGATTTAGCTTTAGTCGCGCCACCCTTTGTGCATAGTAGAAAATCGGGCTTTAAGCCCGCGTTCCTGGGCCGCATGATGTTCCATGAGAACCAGCGCGGCAGCTCCGTCATTGATGCTGGACGAGTTGCCAGCGGTAACTTCTAGCGGAGTCCCCTCCGCGTACAGCTACCACGAACCCAGAAGACGATCGTCGAACACATACCCAGTCATATCATCTTCTTCAATCTCCTTTTCCACAAGCCGGCAGACTTCCAACAAGTGGTCCAAGCTGCACTCCAGGCCGGAGTCAAACGAAGTCATGCAAGGCTTTTTGTTTGCCTGGGACGGGAACAATGATGCGAATGCAAGGGAAGATTGCAAAGTTACCTCCTGGGGCGATCAGGGTGTCCTCGGGTTAGATCATCACCCGAGAAAAATAGAAAACCATGCCCGGCTTTTTCGGGACTGTGATGGTCGTCACGGGTCTTTTTTTGGGTCTGCACATTAAGTGATAATACTCACCAGAGGTACTCGGAAGGCGTAAGAAAGAGGCAAGCTCCGACGGTCTCCGGCAGATGCCGACCCATAGGCGTCCTAAAGCATCGACGGGGCCAGGCGGTATAGGCTCGGGCGTGAACCAAAGCCCTTCGGTGACCTGCATCACATATCCGAGAATCAAATGATGAGAATATTTGTTAATAAATCAGTAAGTCAAGGTCCGTTTAGCTGCTTGTTCTGGCAGCGGGCAAGAGAACAGTTTGTGAAGGAAGACTCACTCGTTGCGGATCGCGAGCTTTGCGGTAACTTCGGGTTTTATAGCAGGGCTTCCTCCCAGCTCCGTTGGCAACTGACATCGATATCACTCCCCTGGCTTTTCATGCGAGAGCCATACGTATCGAATCTCCCCGGAAAGGACTAGATCTATGAGAAGTCGAGACATCGTCGTTCTTAGTGCCGTTCGCACGGCAATTGGAAAATTTGGAGGCGCATTGAAAGATGTTCCTCCCACAGAACTCGCGGGAAAGGTCGTGTGCCAGAGTGTTCAGCGCTCGGGTCTTTCTCCGAGTGACATTGGCCACGTGGTATTCGGCAATGTTATCCATACTGAAGCAAAGGACATGTATCTTTCCAGGGTAGCCGCACTCCGCGGTGGTCTCCCTGTGGAAACTCCCGCGCTCACTCTCAACCGTCTTTGTGGCAGCGGTTTGCAGGCCATTCTGACTGCAGCCGAAGCAATCAAGCACGGCGATGCCGATGCGGCAATTGGAGGAGGAGCTGAGTCGATGAGCCGGACTCCCTATTGGCTGCCCGCCATGCGCTGGGGCGCTCGCCTGCAAAATGCGACCGCTGTCGATGTTCTGGTAGCTGCCCTGACCGACCCGTTTGATGAAGTTCATATGGGTGTCACTGCTGAAAATGTGGCGAAAAAGTGGGGAATCTCCAGGGAAGATCAGGACGCGTTGGCGGCGGAGAGTCATCGTCGAGCGATCGCTGCAATCCTGGAAGGCAGGTTTAAGAGCCAGATTGTCCCCATCGAACTCAAGGTTAAGAAAGAGACCATTCAGTTTACGACGGATGAGTCACCAAGAGCCGACGCAAGCATCGAGGCCCTGGCCAAACTGAAGCCAGCTTTCGATCCAGCGGGAACAGTGACCCCCGGCAATGCTTCCAGCATCAATGACGGCGCCGGCGCAGTGGTGCTGATGGAACGGTATGCTGCGGAACAGCGTAACCTCAAGCCTCTTGCCAGGCTGGTCGACTACGCAGTAACCGGCGTGGAACCCGGCTTCATGGGCATCGGACCCATTTCCGCCGTACGCAAAGTGCTTCACCGCACCGGGTTGAGCGTGGCGCAGATCGACGTGTTCGAGGTGAATGAAGCGTTCGCGGCCCAGGCGCTCGCGGTCCAGCGCGAACTTGACCTTCCACCGGAAAAAACGAATCCGAATGGTAGCGGAATCTCGTTGGGCCATCCATTGGGTGCAACCGGGGCCATCGTCACCGTCAAGGCGCTTCACGAACTGCGTCGAATTGGCGGGCAGTATGCCCTCGTAACCATGTGCATTGGCGGCGGTCAAGGTATCGCTGCAATCTTTGAAGCGATGAACTAGAAAAAGAAGAATTGGTTTGGCTACCGCAGCAATCCCCGAATTGACTTCGCGCCGGGCGCTTTCTGAGTTATAAGGGCAATTTACCAGTCGGAATTTGGATTTCAGACACTTCCCCTTTTTCGGTGGCGGATCCCGGTCAGCACTCTTGTGAAAGGGCTGGTTGGCAGACGACGCTTCAGAAAGGGGAATCATGCTCCAACCGCGCAACCAGCACCGTGTTTTGTCGTTGACGACGAGCACGTCATCGCATCGACACTGGCGATGATTCTTTGCAATCAGGGATTCAACGCTACAGCATTTAACAAACCTCTTGAGGCTTTGCAGGCCGCTCGCCGTGAGGCTCCGGACCTCCTCATTACCGACGTGGCGATGCCGCTGCTTTCCGGGATAGAACTGGCGGTTCAGGTGCAGGAGCACTGCGCGGATTGCAGAGTGCTGCTGTTCTCCGGCCGAGCCGCCACCGCGAATTTACTTGAATCCATCCGAGCTAACGGGCATGATTTTGAGCTTCTCCCGAAACCGGTGCACCCGACAGACCTACTGAAGAGGATTCAGAATGTGGCAGAATGCATCCCGCCGCGGCCCGCTGTTTACAAGTTCCCAGCAGGACTCTAAGTAAGCACCCGGCTTATCCCCCGAACCGGCGAAATCACCGCCACAAGTCTGCGGCGTTAGACTCGCGGGTGGGGTTGAAGCTTCGGCGCTTTCGAGAATT
>PLZC01000462.1:4661-4963 GCA_003151985.1 Acidobacteriaceae bacterium | reverse complement strand
CCCGCTTCGCAATGTGCCCTTTTCTCGGCATTGTTCTTCGATTCCTCAGCGCTTCTGGCGCCTGCTCACTGCCCTAGTCCGGGTTCTGGTTTCCGCCCCGGAACCGTGTGTTTTTGATTTCAGTTGTCAGATTCGGAGCCATCCTGGCCCCTGATCCCTGACCCCTGATCCCTATTTCTTCTTGGCCGGCGCCGCGCCGCCCTTGGCGCGCTTGGCTCCGTACTTCGAGCGGCTCTGCTTGCGGTTGGCCACGCCGACCGAATCCAAAGTTCCGCGCACCACGTGATAGCGAACGCCCGGCA
>PLZC01000462.1:0-4612 GCA_003151985.1 Acidobacteriaceae bacterium | reverse complement strand
GGTGACGCCGTCTTGTACCGCGGGGCCGTGCGCCCCTTGCGAACCAACTGATTGAATGTAGGCAAACTGAAACTCCTTACCTCAAAAACCTCGCCAACGTTTTGCCGGCTACTACCCTAAACCAGCCGCGCACAGACCTATGGGGCTCCCCGGGCGGTTGAGCGCGACTTAAAAGCTTGTCGCACACACGCACGGAAGCCCTATTTTGGTGCTTCGCGTCTGCCTTCGTTCCATCTCAGACGAGAACCGGGACGGTGGCCGTGCGTTTTCCCGCTCCTCGCGGTCAAAGCCAGCTCCGTTTCGCCAGTTCCGGCCCGCATAGCCCTCCAAGCGGAGAACGCGCGTGCGCCGATGCGATATTGCCCCTGCCCCCGCAAGAAGAGAGCTACATCGGGGACCTGTCTGGCCGGCTAGACTGCACTCGGCCTTGGGTACCAACCCGCGGCCAAAGTTGCCCGGCCCGGGTTACCCTTACGCCTTCTCCGTCAGGACACACGGAGAGAGGAGTTCTTGCGGAACCTTCTAACAATAACAAGAAAGGCGGGTGGGGTCAATTATTTCGGCCCCACCTGGTGGAATTTCCGGCCTTTTAGATGACTGTCTTCAGTTTCCAGGCGGTGCCGTCGAGAACAAACTCAGCCTGGCGCTTCGAGCTCAGCTTGTTGCCGGGGTTGTGGGCGATGCCCTGCAGCGGGTCCGGAACCCCCGTCAGGTCGACGCTCTCGGTAAACGATGCACTCTTGCCGGTCGTCCCATCGGGAAGCACTTCGTCCTGGATATCCGTCACGTCATGGGCCTTGCGGTGATTGGAGGCCGCGGTCACCACAACATACGAATAACGGGTGTCGCTGGCGCTATCCGGGCGCCATTGCATCACGTCGCCCCCATTCTGCAGCTTGACCGCCTTTTTGCCGTCAGCGGTCAGGTTGAAATCCGCCCAGTATTTGTTGGGATAAATCGTCTTTCTTTCCCAATACTTGGCTGTGATTCCCTCTCTCATGCCGAGATCGTCTACTGCGATGCTTGCGCCCGATGCCGGGAGCTGGTCGTAATGGGCCTGGATCAAGGCCAGCGCGTTGGCTTGCGTGAGCTCTGGCGTCGACTTGCAGCCGCTAAGCAAAAGGCCCGCGCCCAAAAACGCCGCGACCCCAAAAACCTTCAAATTCAGTGTTTTTCTCACTTTCCCTCCGTACACAACGTGAAACGGTTCGATTGTTTCGACCCGCCATTTTTATCCTACTTTCCGGCTCTGTCAATGGCTTTCAAAGTGATATCGCGCACAGATGCCGGCTTCAAGTTCTGGAAAAACGCAAATTCTTGTCCTGTAGCAAAAGAATAAACCAATTCGGGCGCAGATTTCCGGTCAGCGCGCCATCTCCTTGGTAATCCGGCTCAGCAGGAATTCAAGAAAGCCCTTCTCATTCGATTGCAAACAAACCTGGGCGTTGGGAGCACCGTCCACCCGCCTTGTGAATCCCTTGTCGTCCACCTCCAGGCGCATCGGCGTCGCCGGGCACAACTCCGGGCGTACGGCATAGGTTACAGCCACGGGGTCGAACAGCGTGGGGGCAAGAGCGGGCGAGTGTCCATCGGTCCCGGCCATCCACTGGTGGTAAAGCAAGGTCAACTGGTCAGTAAGCGGGGAGCCGTGAGAAAAAATCGCCTCGCGTTGCGGCGTTTCCAGGTGGATCTGCGTCGAGTCCAGGGGCATCATGAAAACCGGCACGCCGGAAGCCAGCAGCGCCTTGGCTCCAGCCGGGAAGCAGACAATATTCCACTCGGGATCGGGCGGCCGATGAGCTCCGGATTTGTCGTCATAGCCCCGCGCCACGCTTCCGCCCATCAGCACCACCCGCTTGAGTTTGCGAAACGTAGCCGGATCGCGCTCGATGGCCGCGCCAATATTGACTAGCGGGCCGATAGCGATCAGCGTGATCTCGCCCGGGTGCAGGCGAATCTGGCCGAGAAGAAATTCGACCGCATCGGGATGTTTCTTATCCGGGGCTTCCTTCGCATAGGCGGCCTGCGTAAAAACATTGCTGTGCGCCGTAGGGGCACCCGCGGCCACGGGAATCGTCGACCGGCCGACCGATGCCAGGTAGCGGTCCACCAGCCGCGCTCGCAACTCGGTGTCGCCATAGGCCGTAGTGATGCCCAAAAGGCGCAACTCCGGGCTGCGCAACGCCAGCGCCAGAGCAAACGCATCGTCGATGTCGTCGCCTATATCGGTATCGAGGATCGCCAGTTGAGCTTTCATCGGATGCTGAACGGCCGGAATCTTCTGCCCCGTGGCGCCGGGCACACCGAGATAGAACAGGGCCGCCACGCCCAGAGTCGTAAAAAATCGCGCTTGTTTCATGCCTAACACTTTAACCGGCCAGCCCTCAAATTTGCCGTGCGGCAGCCAACTTTGATTTACTGAAGCGCAAGTGCCGGGCGTGCGTTAGCATCAAACCACGTTTCATCACTCCCTTCCGAGAAACGTGCTCATGCGACTTGGCTCGATCCTCCGCCGTTTGGCGCCCCTCGCCGTTGTTTTCTATGCGGCGTTGCTGCCTGCGCAATCCTTTGACCTGGACCAGGCCCGTGTGCCGCTGGTTTCGCTGGACGGGCCGTGGAAGTTCCACCCCGGCGACTCGCCCCTTTCTCAAGGAAAGCCGGCCTGGGCCGCGCCCGGCTTCGACGACTCAAGCTGGGCGCTGCTGGACGGCGCCAAATCCTGGGCGGTCCAGGGCTATCCGGCCATGAGCGGCTATGGTTGGTATCGGTTTACCGTTTGGGTCCCCGCCGGCGACCAGCCCACGTCGATGCTGCTGGCGCCTATCGTCACGGCGTTTGAGGTCTATGTCGAGGGCGGTCCGGCCGGAGGGTCGGGTGAAATGCCCCCTACCCTGATTCCTTCCACTGAATTCAGTTACCATCTTTTTCCTCTCACCCTGGGTGGAAGCAATTCTCCGCGCCTTGTGCACGTGGCCATTCGCGTCTGGCATTCACCCATCTGGGCGGGCTATGTAGGCGGAGGACCCTACCGCGCCGGCCACCTGGCGGGCGACCCCAAGTTGCTCGCCATCGAGCAAAGTCATCAGCAGTTGATCCGCAATGTTCTTTTCGTCGATTACTACGCCTACAGCATTGCTGCCGCGCTCATTGGCCTGGCCATCCTTTGCCTGTTTTTCATCCGCCCCGCCGAGCGCGAGTACCTTTGGTTCGCCATCATGCTGCTGGCGCAATCTGCCGACAGCGCTCTCACCGTGGGCCAGCGAATCTACTCCTGGCCGCCGGTGCCGGTCTACGATCTGCTGGATGGTTTTCTCGTTGCAATCATCATTGCCGCCACATTCTGTTTCTTTTCAAGAGTCCTCAGGGCGCGCATCGGTCCGCTGGGCCGCATTTGTCTGGCGCTTATAGCCGTGAGCCCGTTTCCGGCGGTCTTTTACTGGCCCGGCTGGTTCTCCGCGCCCGCCTCCGCAGCTACACAGATGGTTTGCCTGCTGCCCGCCGAGCTTTGGATTCTCTACGTGCTCTTCGATCGTGCTGTGCGAGGAAATCTCGACGCCCGCCTGCTCATCGTGCCCGCTCTTCTCGACCTCGGATACTTCATGGCCGACAACCTGGCCATTGTCCTGGCCCAGGCGGGATGGACACGGATTCCGCGCGCGCTCGAATTCCCGCTGCCGCTGCCGCCCTTCACCATGCAGACCGGGATTCTCTTCCACCTCTTCTTCGTGCTGGCCATGCTGGTGTTTCTCATTCGCCGCTTTACCTTGGCCCGCCGCCAGGAGGAGAGGATGGCCGGGGAATTCGAGGCCGCCCGCCAGGTGCAGCAGGTTCTGCTGCCGGACTTGCTTGACCAGTGCCCGGGATTCAAAGTCGAATGCGTCTACCAGCCCGCCGAACAGGTGGGAGGCGACTTCTTCCAGCAGATTGGCGATTGCCACGGAGGCATGACCATCGTGGTTGGCGATGTGAGCGGCAAGGGTCTGCCAGCGGCCATGATGGTCTCGGTGCTGGTGGGCGCCATCCGCGCCGAAGCCGCACACGGGGCCGACCCGGCTTCGCTTCTTGCTTCGCTCAACGACCGTACCATGGGCCGCTCGCAGGGTGGCTTTACCACCTGCCTGACCATGCACATCACGCCCGAGGGCTTGGTGACCCTGGCCAATGCCGGCCACCTGCCGCCCTATCTCAATGCCCGGGAGATCGCCATGCCCGGCTCGCTGCCTTTGGGTATTGTGGCCGGGGCCCGCTACGACTCCATCACCATTGCGCTCGCTCCCGGCGACCGGCTCACATTTGTCTCTGACGGCGTGGTCGAGGCACAGGCGAAATCCGGTGAGCTTTTTGGCTTTGACCGCACCAGGGACATCAGTCATCGTCCCGCCATCAGCATTGCCGAAGCCGCACGCGTTTTCGGGCAGCGTGACGACATCACCGTAGTGACGCTGGAGTACTCGGGCGCCGCTGTAGCCATGGCCGAACCGAGAAGATAAGAGCCGTCCGCCGCTTAAAGCAGCTTGGCTCGTCTTGCGGTGAGCGCCTTGCTCGGCTGCGGATCGAAGATTGGGGGCGTTGCCGTGTTCTGCTCCGGCAATTGATCGTGCAGAACCACGTT
>PLZC01000370.1 GCA_003151985.1 Acidobacteriaceae bacterium | reverse complement strand
TCAATTCTCGAAAGCGCCGAAGACAATCAGTTTTGGCCCCTGCCCGACATGCGGACCCGGCCCGTCCGTTATCAGCAATCTGGCTGTTTCCATTTCACGAAAGCAGGACCACGCACTATTTTCGATTTGTAAGGAAATCGCTAATTGCGACGCTCGCTATGAGCGTCGATGAGAATGCGGGCGCGATCCCAGGTCTGAAAATCCAGACCCGGGCCACCCAGCTTTGAAGTAGATTGAGATGGCGAAGCCCGCCACGCCGGCAACTCAGAACTTATACACCACGCCGATGGTTGCGCGAGAATTCCATCGCTCGTGCGGCGAGTCTCCGGGGGCTGGGTTGTTCACCGTAAACGACGAGGCGATGTCATCGCCGGAGGCGCGCAAGAAAAAGCGCTGGGTCAACCTGTAGTCGAGCCCCCCACCCATGCCTCCCGCGAAGGAAATGTTCGGCCTTTGGTTCTCGCCGCCGGTGTGTTCCACACCCAGCAGCACATGCACAAACCCGCTGATTTTTCCGAACAGCGGCGCATGCAGCACCGGGCCTAATAGGAGCGCATCCACCTTCGGGTCGCCGGGGTTGCCCGCTGCCACCGAACGGGTGTAAGCCACGCCGTCTGCGGTAAGACCGAAGTATTGGCCAAAATCCCGGATATAAGCCAGGTTCACGCCCTCCAGCCCATAGCGGGACTGGTTTACCTGGTTGAGGCTGGTGTAACCGAAGCCGGCAAAAACCTGGTTCTTGTAGGTGGGCTCAGTCCGCTCGGCGGATGGCGATTCAGGAGCTGAGGCAACCTGACCAATGGCCGCCAGGGGCATAAGCGCGGCCGGAACCATGGCCAAAATCGAAATCAAAAAATTCCTTTTCAACGCGAAACTCTCCTCGAAACCGTGCTTTAGAAACCAGGCCGCCTCCGGTTCTGTGCCCCGGGACTGGCGCTGTGACTGGAATGCGGTACCCTCATAGACTATCCTCTCCACCCCGCTTCCAAGAAGCGCGCAAATGGAATCTCTGAATAAGTCCCTCTCACATTGCCATGGAGTCCCTGAAGCAGCCTGGTCAGATTGAATTGACTGGCCTTATGCCCGGTCAAAAAGCACCCTGAAATTCACGAAGGGCGAGGCTCCCCGTTCATGTTTGCAGATAATTAAAGTCACCTGGCGCACAATATTGAATAGGGGGTCCAGGATGACCAAAACACACTCGAAGGACTCAGCTTGGTCGAATCCACCCCGCTTCGGCGCCCTTCAAAGCGCTTCAAGCGAGTCAAAAATAAAAACTCTCGCATTTTTGCTACTTTGTTCACCCGTGTGCGCCGATAAGCATCAAGGAATCAATAACTTATAAATTTTACCTATTAACTAAGCGGTAATCAAAACCCCGGATTTTGCCTCGTTTTGAGCGTTTCTCACTGCCCGCTACCGCACCGCCGTCGCCGCGAACTTCTTCACCATGGCCAGCAGCAGCTTGCGATCGCTGTCGTTGAGGTTCGTTGAGTAGCGCCGGATTTGCGTCAGGAACCGAAGCTCGTCGTCGGTGAGCTTTTGCGGGTTGAGCTGGTGACCCAGCGTGTCGTCGGCGAAGAACTGCGCGATAGGCAGATCGAGCGCCAAAGCGATCTTCGAGAGCGTATCCAGAGAGGGCACCGTGTGGCCGTTCTCAACCCGGGAGAGATAGCAGCGCAAAAGGCCGGTCTTCTTTTCAATATCCCCTTGAGAAAGCCCTTTTTGCAGCCGGTGAGCGCGGATAACGGTGCCGATCTTCATCGTGGAATATTCCCTTCGATTCCCAGGAGAGTTTACCTTAGTGGTAGCTACCAAAAGATTATTGGCTTAAGAGTTAACATGCACCGGGCGAGAATGCAAGGGCTTTCATCACCGACAATTTGTTACCAAGGTTATATGTACCTGCCGCCAACGTTGACGGCAGTGCTCTCCAACCTAATCCCTAGTGTCCCAGCTTTTCCGTGAAGAACCGGTCCACGCGCGCCAGTGCGTCGGCGGCATCGTCTGGCCGGTAACCCGCCTGGTTGTTGGGGTTTTCAAAGGCATGCCCCGCATCGGGATAGATTTTGGCGTCCACCGGTTTACCCAGCGACTGCATCGCGGTTTCGAACGCATGCACCGAATCCGGCGGAATACCGTGATCCTGGCCGCCGAAGTTACCCAGCACTGCGGCATGGATCTTGGCCAGGGCACCCTTGTCGGTCGCCAGCGACCCGTAGTTCACGGCTACGGCCTTCAGCGCTGGCGCGGCGATGGCCAATTGCAGCGCGTAACCTCCGCCCATGCACCATCCCACCGCGCCAATGCGGTCGCGCTTCACGTCCTTGCGGGCCTCAAGCCAGGCAAAAGCGGCGGTCAGGTCGCGCACGCCTTGATCCTGCGCCAGCCCGCGGGAGAGTTCGTGCGCCATGTCCGGAGTTGTAGCCACCTTGCCGCGATAGAGGTCCACGGCCAGCGCCACGTATCCCTTCGCCGAATAACCGGCTGCCTCCTGCTTGATCCAGTCGTTCAGCCCCCACCATTCGTGGATCACGATCACCCCGGGATGCGGTCCCGCGCCTTGGGGCAAGTAGAGAATCCCCTGAGCAGTGGAGTCGCCGCTGGGGAAGCTAACCGCCTGCTGGCCGTAGGCACCTACGGCAGAGAAGGCGACGAACGCGAAGACAACAAAAGCGAAGAAAGACTTCATGGGGAGACCTCGGTTTGGATTCGATTTTGGGCCTGGGGAGGGACGAGGCGCTTCCTGAGATACGCGAGCACGTCCACCGGATTGTCATTGTACGGCGAACAACGTTCAATGCCCAACTTGTTGTAATTGCGCAGCGCCGCAACAAGTGACCGTAAACCTTCGTAGCACCGTGAACGTCAGACTCAGTACGAGCGGCGAGTTGCCAGGGAGACTGGATGCGACACGGAACGATGCGGTCGATTGCGCTGGGGATTGTTGTGGCTGGATGCCTTGCGGCGTCAGCCAAGACTCCGCTAACCCCTTCGACTTCGCCCAATACTGACGCCACTCCCAAGGCAGATGCTACGGCCCCGCAACCCCAGAACGTCGAACCCGCAATCGGTGGAATCCTGCACGGATTGATCAAGAGCGGCGCTACTCCGCTGCCCGGCGTCACCGTCACCGCTCAGAACACCCTCACCGGCAAGCGCTACTCCACCACCACCGGCGTCAATGGCGCCTGGTCCATGACCATTCCGCAGAATGGGCGCTATGTAATCCGCACGCAATTCGCAGCTTTCGCTCCGGGGTCGCAGGAGGCGGTTCTCAACGCGGCAAGCCACGGCCAGACCGTGAATTTTGAGCTGATTTTGGCCTCGCGGGCGGCTGAACAGGAACGGCAGGACGAGCAGGGCTCGCAAATGGCGCAGGCTGCCCAGGCCATCCGCCAACTGACTGGGAACGGCGCTCAGAACCTGAATTTGATGAGCGCAATGACCGGCGAGACCGATACGCAGGCCGCAACACCCAACACGGGCGCCAATGCCGGTACGGCCCTTCCCTCCATCGCCGGCAACTCTGACTTCGGCGGCGACTCGGTCACAATCACTGGGCAGACAGGCACTGTGAGTCCAATGGCCGGCATGGACATGGACCGCATTCGCGACCTGATCGAGACCTTTCGCCAGCAAGGCGGCGGCCCGGGTGGCGGGAACTTCGCTGGGATGGGCGGGGGTGGATCATTCGGTGGAGGGGGCCAATTCGGCGGCGGTGGATCCGGTGGCCCCGGAGGCGGGCCAGGTGGTGGGATGGGCGGTTTTGGCGGCGGACGAGGTAACTTCCGCAACTTCAAGCCGGGCCAGCCGCACGGCGCGATCTTCTGGACCGGCAGCAACTCGTCGCTCAACGCCCAGCCATTTTCGCTCCGCGGGCAGTCGCAGCAGCAGCCTGCCTCAGGCACCAACCGCTTCGGCTTGACCTTCATGAGCGCGCCCTACCTGCCGGGGCTTACCAAACCGAGCGGCAAGGACACGTTCTTCCTCACGCTCTCCGGGCAGCGCAGTTCGAGCCCGCTGGACGAGTACACCACCGTGCCTACCGATGCGGAGCGGGCGGGCAACATCACCGGAGTTGTTGGGCAAATCAATCCGGTTCCCCAGGCCGTGGCGCTGCTCAAGTATTTCCCCGAGCCGAACCTGCCCGGCGATACGCAGAACTATCATCTTCTTTCCACCGCGCAGTCGAATACAACGCAGGCCGGCCTCCGCTACATGCGAGCACTGGGAGCCAATGCCACGCTTCCCGGCGGTCGTGGAGGATTGGGCGGCGGCCGCAGATCGCAGCAGAGTCAGAGTCTGCGGCAAAGCATCAACTTCAATTACAACTGGAGCCATGCGGCCTCAGACAACGTGAATATATTTCCCCAGTTAGGCGGCAAGACTTCTTCGGACTCGACCTCCGTACAGGCCGGTTACACGGTGGGATTCCACAAAGTTACGAATATCTTCAATGTAAGTTGGAACCGCAGTAACAGCCAGGTGACGAACTTCTTTACCAACGGCCCCGACATAGCCACGCAACTCGGCATTTTCGGGCCGGGCAACAACCCCCTCAACCTCAGTTCGCATAACTACGGCGTGCCCAACATTACTCTGAGCAATTTTTCCGGCTTGAACGAGCAACAGCCGAGTTTCCTGCTGTCGCAGACCATCTCCGCCTCAGAGACGCTTAGCTGGATTCACGACAAACACAATCTGCGTTTTGGCGGCGACTACCGTCGCGTTCATCGCGACTTTCTGGGCGGTTCGAATTCGACCGGCACCTTCTATTTCACCGGCTACTACACCGGCTCGCCGCTCGCGGATTTCTTGCTTGGCCAGCCACTTGAAACTTCCATCGATGCAGCCGTCAACAAGAGTTATCTGCGCGAGAATGTCTTCGACTTGTATGCCATGGACGACTGGCGCGCGCGGTCGAATCTTACCTTCAATTACGGAATCCGCTACGAGTTCTTTGCCCCATTTACTGAGAAGTATGGCCACCTTGCAATGGTAGACACCAACCCGACCGCGGGCTTTACCGACGTAGCAGAAGTGCAGGCTGGCGGCAAGGGCACTTATAGCGGAAACCTGCCGGATTCACTCGTTCAACCCTTCCGCATCGGCTTTGCCCCGCGCGTGAGTGTAGCTCTTCGGCTGCCGAAGCAAACCGTGATTCGCGCCGGATATGGCCTCAACTACACCAACAGCCAATACTCCAGCTTTGCCTCTACAATGGCCCACCAACCGCCCTTTGCCAATGAGCAGACCAACGTCGCAATTAACCAATGCGCTCCTCCTACGGCCGCTTGTCTGTCGCTTGCCAACGGATTCCCCTCGCCGGACATAACGGGTAACTACGCCCTCGATCCGAGTTATCGGTTGCCTTACATACAAGTCTGGAATTTAGATATGCAAAAGACGCTGCCCCTCGGCATCGTTCTGAATGCGGGCTATAACGGATCGATGGGACACAACCTCGACGTGACCACGGCCCCGCGCCGCACTCCAAACAGCCCGAACACCGACTACGATCCGAATACAGGAAAAGTGAAGACTATTTTTAATTACGAGCAGTCGATCGGATTCTCCCGCTTCAATGCCGGCACTCTGCGGCTGAACAAGCGGCTCTCGAACGGCATCGCTATGGGCGCGAACTACCAGTATTCGCATTCTATCGATGACGCCGGTGCGCTGGGTGGAACATCGACGGTGGTCGCGCAGAACTGGCAGAACATTTTGGGCGAAGAAGGAAATTCGAGTCTCGATCAACGGCACAGAGTTACCGGAACTTATCTCTTTGAGTTACCCTTCGGCAAAGACAAGCATTGGCTGACTACGGGCAAGCCCTCACAGATTTTTGAGGGATTCTCTTTCTCCGGTAGCTTCACCTTTGCCAGCGGCACACCGCTGACTCCCGGCTACGCCGCTGCGACTTCAGATGTAATACGGGGTACGGCCGGCACATTGCGTCCCGATCATGCCCAGGTTAGCGGCCAGAACGTCTCGCCTACAACCGGGGGAGGATCGGCGAAGAAGTGGTTCAACACCGTAGCTTTTAACCAACCCATTCCAGATGTATTCGGCAATGCCTTTGGCGATGTCTCGCGTAACTCGATCACCGGTCCGGGGACAGTTCAGAACAACATGACGCTTTCCAAGACGATCCAACTTGGGGAAACACGCAGCATGGAATTCCGCGCCACGTCCGACAACATTTTCAACACCGTGCAATATTTGGGGGTAGATACGAACCTGAGTTCGCCCAGCGCCGGGCGAGTTACCTCTGCTGCCGCCATGCGCCAGTTCAACTTTATGGCACGGTTCAGGTTTTAGGAGTTAGTAGAGTTAGTTGGACGGCTACGATCCAGGCACTTACATGATGGCGGGAACCTGCATGAGAGCACGTAAGCAGAAATCCGAAGCATCCCTAGCAGCCCTGGTGCTGGCGATAACTTGCGCGCAATTTGCTGCTTCGCAAAACGCTGCACAGCCGTCGAGCGCTCAAGCATCGACACCCTCGCAAAGTGGCTTCGTGCTCAAGATGAATGGCGAGTTAGTCCTGACCAACGTAGTCGTGCGCGACACCAAGACCGGCGAATTAGTGCAAGGGCTCAAGCAAAGCGACTTCAGCGTCTACGAAAACGGCAAACCGCAGCAGATTGCAAGCTTCGATTTCGAGAGCGTGGATAAAGCCGCGCCGCTGAATGAAGCGACCGTGAGTGGGCTGGCCGCGGGACCAAATAATAAAACCGTAGCGGTGGCCCGCCCTGAAGACATGCGCAACCATCGACTGATTGTCATGTTCTTCGACCTCACCTCGATGCAGCCTGAAGATCTTGACCGCAGTGTGGAAGCAGCTCGCGACTTTCTTAAGAAGAAAATGCAGCCGGCCGATCTGGTGGCGCTCGTTTCGCTCGGCGATACACTCAAGGTCGACCAGGATTTTACCGCCGACAAGGACGCGCTGGCACGCGAAGTGGGCGCCTACAACGGCACCGAGGCGCAGGGTTTTACCGGCGGTGCGAACGCCAACTCGAACCAGGTGGAGGACTCGACCGGTTACACGCCTGACGAGAGCGAGTACAACGACCTCAACACCGACCGCGAACTCTTCGCGCTTCGGGCCATTTCTAAGTCGCTGGAGAAAATCACGGAGAAGAAATCCCTCCTTTACTTCTCGGGAGGCATCTCGCGGGATGGCATCGAGAACCAGGCTTCACTGCGTGCGGCCGTGAATGCGGCGGTGCGCGCCAACCTGGCGATTTACAGCGTGGACACGCGCGGGCTGCAAGCGGTGACGCCGTTGGGCGATGCATCGACAGGAAGTTTGCGCGGAACCGGCTCCTTCAATGGGGCCGCGCTCAGCAACAATATGAACGCCAACTTCGCCACTCAGGAAGTGATGGCTGCGCTCAGTTCCGACACCGGCGGCAAAGCGTTCTTCGACAGCAACGATTTTGCCCCCGCATTTGCCCAGGTGCAGCGTGACACATCGGCCTACTACGCCATCGGCTTTCGCTCCTCGAACCCGGCACGAGACGGCCGCTACCGCAAGCTCACCATCAAGCTCAACCGGGGAGGTGTGAAGCTCGAATACCGGCCCGGTTATTATGCGCCGGCGGACTTCCAGCATTCCGGCCATGAAGACCGCGAGCGTGAACTTGAAGAGCAGTTAGCCAGCGACCTGCCGGCCACCGACATCGCCGTTTATCTTGACGCCATGTATTTCCGCCTCGACGAGAACCGCTTCTATGTGCCGGTTTCGCTCATCGTGCCTGGGTCGCAAATTCCCTTCGTCAAAGGTGGAGACAAGGACAAGGCTACGCTGGACATTAGCGGCACCGTCATTGACGAAGTCAAGCGACCCATAGGACAGGCCCGCGAAACGGTCAAGCTGAATCTCGACCCGGCACTTCAAGCGCGGCAAAAAAATATTCAGTACACCACCAGCTTCAACCTCCCGCCCGGTAAATATCGCTTGAAGTTTGTCGTGCGCGAAAACCAAACCGGCCGCATGGGCTCGTTCGAGGCGGAGATCACGCTGCCGGAAATGAAGAAGGCTCCTTTCAAGATGAGCTCGATCGTACTGGCCTCGACGCGCCAGCCGAGCAAAAAGACAAGCCCGCTCATCCGAGGAGGCGAGGAGTATGTGCCCAACATCAGCCACGTATTCCGCCAGGACCAGCATTTGTTTCTGCTTTACGAAATCTACTCTCCCGTTCGGCGCAAGCCCGCTCCCGATGCGCCCAAAGGAGCCAAGCCGGAGATTAATCTGCTAAGTAGCCTGGAACTGATGCAGGGGACGGCGAAAGTCTATGAGACGCCGGTGGTCGCGGCCAGGGCCATCAACGTGGAAGGACGGGACGCAGTGGCTATCGAGCTGGATGTGCCGCTAAGTGGGCTCAAGCCCGGCCCCTACGTGTGCCAATTGAATGTGATCGACGACGCCGGCGGCAGCTTCGCCTTCCCGCGCTTTGCCGTGCTGGTGAAGGAGCCGGCGTCGCCCCTTGCTCAGCCGGCAGCGCCCCAGGTTCCCGCGGCGCTGCAATAAGCTTCGCTCAACTTCGTGAACGACCTTAGGTTCGCTCGACTCGCTCTACAGTCCCATAGGGACAATGCCGGCAGCCTGATCCGCAGCAAAAGCCGCGCTTCAGGAGATAGGCCGCCGTAAACACCATAACCGGCCCTTCGAAGTAACAGTCCCCAGGTTCCAGGTCGGAATCCGGCAGCGG
Organism: Acidobacteriaceae bacterium; assembly: GCA_003151985.1. GTDB lineage: Bacteria > Acidobacteriota > Terriglobia > Terriglobales > Acidobacteriaceae > Telmatobacter. The sequence continues at coordinate 7,694 of PLZC01000370.1, read as the reverse complement.
CGTCGCGGGCAGTTTAGCGTCCATTCTCTTATTCTCTCTTGAGCACCATGTCGAACTCAAAGCCGCCAATGGCATTCAGTAGAATCGACGTATGACTCTCTCAGCCCATGACCGCGCCCGCCGCATCAAGATCATTCTCTTCGACGTAGACGGTGTTCTTACCGACGGAGGTATTTGGTTGATTCCAGTTCCTGTCGGCTCTGACGGAGCGACCACCAAAATGGTGGAAGCCAAGGGCTACAACGCGCACGACGGCACGGCCATCTCGCTGGCGCGTCTGGGCGGCATGAAGTGCGGAGTCATCACCAAGCGCATCAGCGAGACCGTGGCTCTGCGCGCCCGCGATTTGAAGCTCGAGTTTGTCTACCAGGGTGAGGCTTTCAAGATGAGGCCGATCCGCGAAATCATGGAGAAGGAAAGCGTGACCCTCGAGGAAATCGCCTATGTGGGCGACGACGTGATCGACCTGCCGGTGATGCGCGCCTGCGGCTTCGCGGTGGCGGTGGGCGACGCCCGAGCACAGGTCAAAGCTGAAGCTCATTACGTCACTCCCAACATCGGCGGCCATGGCGCTGCCCGCGATGCGGTGGAGTTCATTCTCGATGCAAAAGGCGTGCTGAACGAGTGCATCGAAGCCTACATCGACGAAACCAATCCCATTTCCCCGTCGATGGATATTGGCAAGGGCGGCGACCTGGCATGAGCCTCTCGAACCGGACCGTGCCCGGCGCCAACGCCTGCATATGGTAGATTGAGGAAGGTAGCCAAACTCCGGAGAGATGGCCGAGTGGTTTAAGGCGCACGCTTGGAAAGCGTGTGTACTTTAACGAGTACCGTGGGTTCGAATCCCACTCTCTCCGCCACCGATCTACATAAATTCATGCGTTCCGGTGGAGTGTTTGGACGGCCGCACAGATTTCTCGCAACCAACCCCCATGTCAACCATCCAACTGATTGCAGGAGAAAACGAGCAGCATCCCGACGTCGCCCTGGTGGACAGGGTTCGCGGCGGCGATGACTCGGCTTACGATACCCTGGTGCGCAAGTACGAGCGCCAGATCTTTCGCATTGCCCAGCACATCACGCAGAACCGCGAGGATGCCGAAGACGTCATGCAGGACGCGTTCCTTAAGGCATATGAGAAGCTCGATCAGTTTCAGGGGAATTCGAAATTTTACACATGGTTGGTGCGAATTGCGGTCAACGAAAGCCTGATGCGGCTGCGCAAGCGGCGCACAGGCAAAATGGTCTCGATCGACGAGGACATCGAGACCGACGAGGGCAGTGTCCCGCGCGACTTGGCGGACTGGGCGCCGGACCCGGAGCAGAACTACACCCAAACCGAGCTTCACAAGATTCTGGAAAAGACGATCAAGGGGCTTCCTCCTGGCTTCAAAGTCGTTTTCGAGTTGCGAGACGTACAGGGATTGTCCACCGAGGACACGGCAGATGCACTTGGCTTGAGCATTCCTGCCGTCAAATCACGCCTTTTGCGCGCCCGGCTTCAATTGCGCGAGCGCCTGAGCCGTTACTTCCGCAAGAAGAAGGCACCCAGAGAAACGGGACCAAAGGAAACGACGGCAAGCGAAGTGAGGGCCAAAGATATGGGAGATGACAAGTGACCTGCACTGAGTTCCTCTCTCTGCTCGACGACCTGATCGACGACTCGGTAAGCATCGAGATGCGCGCCGAATTGCAGGCCCACATGCACGGCTGTGAGCATTGCGAAGTGACCCTCAATACCACGCGCAAAACCATCGAAATCTATCGTTCTCACGAGATTTACGATCTGCCCCCCGGCCTGCGCGAGCGCCTCCACGCCGCCATCATGGTCCGGTGCAAAAAGGGCTGCTGAAACTGTCCATGCGAAAGCAATCGCCGGCACATGGGTGCCCCAGTGCCTGTCCTGAGCCTGTCGAAGGATCCCGACTCTGGGACCTGGGAAAGCGATCAAGCCTCCGCAACTCCCTATTCCGCCCGCAGCGCGTCGGTAGGACTTACTGAAGCAGCCCGCCGCGCCGGAAAATAGCTCGCCAGCAACGCCGCGGAAGCAAGCACCAGCGCGACGACAGCCAATGTCCCCGCATCCCACGCCTGGACCCCGAACAGCACCTTGCGCATCAGCGTGGCTGCCCCCACTGCGCAAGCCAGCCCCACCACCACGCCAAGCGCAATCAACCGGCCGGCCTCGTTCAGCACCAGCCGGTAAACAGCGCTGCGTTGCGCTCCTAGTGCCATGCGCACGCCAAACTCGCGTGTCCTCTGGCTCACCGAATACGCGATCACTCCGTAGAGCCCCACCACCCCAAGCACCAGCGCCATCGCTGCAAACCCGCCCACCAACCAGGTTGAATAGCGGTGCAGCAGCGCAGACTGCGTCGAGTCAATCTGGTCCGTCATGGTGATTTCGCCGTACACGCCCAAATTGGGATCGATCTGGCGCAGCGTACTCACCAGAACCGGCAGCAAGGTCCTTTCATCCTGCGCCGTGCGAACCGCAACGGCAAAATACTTGTACGGCACCTGGTTGATGGCCTGGTATTCGGTGGGCCAAATTTCCGCGTCCAGAGCGCCCTCGCGGACGTCCCCAACCACGCCAATAATCTCCCGCATCGCTTCCGGCGCCAGATCGCCGGTGCCGACCTTTTGCCCGATTGGGTCTTCTCCGGGAAAGTATTTGCGCGCCAAGGTTTCGTTGATCACAATCACGCGCGGCTTGCTCTTGTCTTCTGCCTCCGAAAAGAGACGGCCCCGGATCAGGCGCGCCTTCAGAGTCGGCAGGTAGTTCGGGCTCACATCTCGTTCATTCACCTCGTTGTGCTCGCCGTGGAACGGCTTGCCCACAATACGAATCCAGTCGGTGTTGCAGTTGCATTGCACAGGCAAATCGCTGGTCAGGCCTACGGATTGAACGCCCGCCAGGCCGGCAACGCGGCGCTCGATCTCGCGATAAAGTCCTATCTGCTGCGAGTCGGTTTTGTAGTTGTTTTCCGGAGCCATCACCTGCACCGTCGCCAGATGCGAACTGTCGAAGCCTCTCTCCACGTGCAACAGTCGATAGAAGCTCCGGCCCAGCAAACCTGCGCCCGTCAAAAGCACCATGGCCAGGGCCAGTTCCACCACAACAAGGTTGGCGCCCAGCCGTCGCCACAGCCTGCCTGCCGTGTTGCGGCCTCCTTCAGCCAGGCCGTCGTTTATCTCCAGGAACGAAAGCCGCAGAATCGGCGTCAGCGAGAGCACTCCGGCGGCCACGAGCGCAACAGCACCCGCAAACGCAAGGGTGTGCCCGTTCATGCCAACCCCGGTCAGGAACGGAATGCGCGGAGCTACGTCTTTGGGGACAAGGTGTCCAAGGATCGTCATCATCCAGTTCGCCACACCAAGTCCCGCTGCGCAACCTGCCGCCGCCAACAGCATTCCTTCGGTAATAAACTGCCGCACCAATCGGGCTCGCGTTGCACCCAGCGCACCTCGCACCGCAATCTCGCGCTTGCGGCTCTCCGAGCGCACCAGCAGCAGGCTTGCCACGTTCACGCACGCAATCAGTAGCAGCAGGCCGGCGCCGCCCAGCAGCGTCAGCAGTATAGGCCGCACATCGCCCACAATGATTTCCGACAGCGGGATGACGCTCGCGCCCTGCCCCTGGTTCGAGCCCGGATACTGCTTCTCCAATTGCGCCGCGATGGCCTTCATATCGTCCAGTGCTGCCTGCATCGTCACGCCGTCGCGCAGCCTGCCGATGCCATCCAGGTTGTGGCAACTTCTTCGTTTCTCGCACCCCGACAAGTCCAGGAGAGGCGCCCAGAACTCCGCGTTGCCGCGCGGTGCAAAGGCGAATTCGCGCGGCAGCACGCCCACCACCATGTACGCCTCGCCGCTCAAGCTCACCGTTTGGCCAACCACATCTCGCCGCCCGCTGAAGCGTTTCAACCAAGTTCCGTAACTCAGCATCACGATCTTCGCGCGCCCGGGCTTGTCTTCGCCGGGAAGAAAGTCGCGGCCCAGCAATGGCCTCACGCCAAGCGTACGAAAGAACCCATCGCTCACCCGCGCCGCAGGAACAGGCTCGGCTCCCGAAGGCGTACGAAACAGGTAGCCGGTTCCGGTGTAAACATCGATGGAACTGAATGATCTGTTGAACCGCTTCCAATCGAGATAGTCTTCGTAAGAAAGATTCGAGTGCGGAAACATCGCGCTCATCTCGTCCACCGACAGCAGCCGGTTTGGCTCTGCATAGGGCAGCGGCTCCAGCAGCGCCGCATCCACAAAGCTGAAAATACCGACGCTCACGCCCATACCCAGCGCCAGAATCAAGACAGCCGTCGCGGCAAAGCCAGGTTTCTTGCGCAGTTGCCTGAGGGCAAAGCTCAGGTCCTGTACCAAGGTCTCGAAGCCAAAAATCACCACCTCGTGACTGCGCTCATTGATGCGCGTTGCGTTGCCAAACCGCCGCGCAGCCGCATATCGAGAGGCCTCCGGCTTCATTCCAGCAGCTATGAATTCCTGTTCCACCTGTTCGCGATGGAATCGCATTTCGTCGGCCAGTTCGCTCTGGAATCGGCCTCGGCCAAAAAGAATCGAGAGCTTTCGGAAAAAACGAGCCATGAGTTAAGCCTCCTGCGCGTCTTTGAGTACACGGCCAATGGCGGCAATCATCTGGTCGAACTGAGAGAGCTCGACGCCCAACTGCTTGCGCCCGGCCGCGGTCAATTTGTAAAAGCGCGCCCGGCGATTGGTTTCGGTCATCTTCCACTCCGCCTTTACCCACCCCTGCAACAAGAGCCTCTGCAATGCGGGGTAAAGCGAGCCTTCTTCCACAGTCAGCACATCGTCGGAGAGCCGCTTGATTGATAGAGCGATTCCATAGCCGTGCAGCGGCGCGCGGGTGAGCGTCTTCAGGATCAGCATGTCAAGGGTTCCAGGCAAAAGGTCGGGCTTCTTGGCCATGCGCCTATATATAGTTTGTCTATGGGTAGGACGTCAATGGAAATGTGACCAGTGTGCCAGACCTCTAATTTGAGACCCGGGAAGGCAAGAACTTCACCCTGTAATACAGTCAGGTGCCCCGTCCTTGCGACGTTCTTGTTTCTTGTCGCAAGGGTGGGATACCACCAACCTTGATCCAGGAGATCAGTGTTTACTGTACATATCCATGACATCCTTGCGCAGTTCGGTGCGGCTCGACGACCGTGTATAAAACATGTGCCCGCCGGGATATTCGCGCACCGCTACCCGCGCGGGGTCACCCATTACCGGCATCTGGTCCACTGTCAAAATCGAGCCCATGAACGGGCAGGAAAGATCGTTCCAGCCATGAACGATGAGCACGCGAAGCTTGGGATCCGCGGCCACGGCCTTGCGTAACTCCGGCACAGAGCCGTCACGCAAGTCTTCGTCCCGGTCCCATTGACGATTGACGTCGAAGGAAAGAGCGTTGTAGCGCGCATCCACCTTCCAGCCCACGGTGCGGGTAACAAAGTCGACCATCGCGGTAGTTAAAGGCGCAATGATGCTGGCCAGGATCGGATCGTTCGCCCGCTGCTCCGGCGCAAACGGGAACGGGTCGAAGGAAGTTACATTCGAGTCATAAACCGAACTTAGTTTGCCCTGCTCGCGATGCACCTCGCGCAGGTACGCGCGTGTTTCCAGGCGGCCGCCCGAGTACTTGACGAATGCAGGGTCCAATCCGGTCAGCTCAGTTACACGCTGAATCATCTTCTGCGTGGCATCGGGGTCGGATCGGCCCTTGAGCAGCGCCGCCGAATAGTCGCCGCGCGTATAGGTAATGACGTCGGTCATCGCTTGCTGCGTAAGCTTGTTCTCTCGCTCCAGGCGTGCCGCAGCGATAGAAGGCAGCGTCATCAGCCAAGGTATGGGCGATAGGTCCCCATTCTCCTCAATAGTCGGATTGAGATACGGAGACACCAGGACCACGCCATTCAGAGCTACTCCCAGTTGCGATTGAAGATAGTGAGTTATGCGCGGCCCGCGAAAGCCTCCATAACTCTCGCCCACCAGGTATTTTCTGGAACCAAGCCGGCCATTCTTCACCAGCCAGTCGTAAATCACGCGGGAAAGATATTGAATGTCCGGGATGGTGGTATAGAAAAGCTTCCTGGCCTCGGCATCGGGAACCGTTGCCCGGCTGAAGCCCGTACCAACCGGATCGATGAAAACCAAGTCGGTGAAATCCAGCCACGTGCCTGGATTGTCGCTGGGCACGGCGGGGTCGGAAGGGCTATCGCCGTCGTTCCCGGCCTGCATGTGTTTGGGGCCGATAGCGCCAAGGTTCAAATACACAGACGATGCGCCCGGGGCCTCCGTTCATGGCAAAAGTGACCGGCCGGTTGTCGCCATCCACTGTATACGCGGTCAACACCACCTCGCCCGCGACTTTTCCATCCTTGTCGCGCACCGGCAACGCGCCTACGGTCACGGTATAGTGCAGCGCCTTGCCGTCAAGCTGAATGGTCTGCTGAACATGTGCCTCGGGCGGCAAAGGCGGCAGGGCCGGCTTATCGGCCGCAGCGGGCTTGTCGGCGGCAGGGGCCGGCTTCTCCGCCTGCGCCGCAGCATATGCAGGCGGCATCGACAGGAAAAGAGCGCAGACAAGAACCGTGAGGCACCAAGTGGTGAATCGTATACTATGAACATTCATTGGAATAAGATACATCCTCCATGCTGTGCGCTGGCAGCGATACTGCCGGATGATTTACCCTCAAACTCGGCATGAAACTCAATAAGACATTTTTCGTCCCCGCCTTGGCTGTGGCTCTAGTTGCCTCGGCGTACGCACAAACGCCCATCAAGCCGCCTGAAGACCTGCCCGACGCGCCTCAGGCCACCGCGGCAGCAATGGTCCATCCCAACGGTCCGACCGTGGTGATGGACACCTCGATGGGCCGAATTACCTGCCAGTTTTATCAGAGACAAGCCCCCCAGGCAGTGGCCAACTTTATCGGCCTTGCCGAAGGCACGAAGGATTGGACCGACCCGGCCACAAAGAAAGCACAGCACAAAAAGCGGTACTTCGACGGCACGACATTTCACCGCGTCATCCCCGGCTTTATGATCCAGGGCGGCGATCCGACCGGCACCGGTACGGGCGACCCCGGCTATGCATTCGCGGATGAGTTAGATCCCGATCTGAACTTCGATGCACCGGGAAAACTGGCGATGGCCAACTCCGGCCCAAACACCAACGGCGGCCAGTTTTTTATTACCGAACAGGCCTACGACTCACTCAACCAGCACTACTCTCTCTTCGGCCAGTGTGACGAATCCAGCGTCCTGGTGGTCGCGGCCATCGCTCGCGTGCAGCGCGACGACCAGGACAAGCCGCTCACACCAGTGGTCCTGAACAAAGTAACCATCGTGCGCGAGGGCCAGCCGATTCCGCCCCCGCCAGCCCCCGCAACGCAGCCCGCGACCAAACCGTAATCTGTCCCCAATCCCGAAAACACAGGAGTCTACATGGCACTCGCAGCAGGAACCTACGCCGTCTTTTCAACTACCGAAGGCAAAATCACAGTCCGCCTTTTTGAGGCCGATGCGCCCATCACCGTCAAGAATTTCATGGAGCTGGCCGAAGGCTCCAGGGGGTGGACTCATCCCACGACCCGCGAGAAATCCAACAACAAACTCTTTGACGGCACCATCTTTCACCGCGTCATTCCCGACTTCATGATCCAGGG
>PLZC01000338.1 GCA_003151985.1 Acidobacteriaceae bacterium | reverse complement strand
CTGAATTTGCGGAACCAGCTCTGTTTACCACCTGCGAGGCGAGGCTTTGAGCGCCGATGAGGTGGAGCGGGCCTTGCGCATTGCCGAAGACCAACTCTGTCCGGTGCTGTCCATGCTGCGGCCGGGAACCGAGATTCACTCCTCGTGGCAGATTGACTGATCGGGTTTCGCCCTGAATGCTAAACGGCGGAGCTGGTTGGCTCCGCCGTTGGTTGCGCATGTTGCGCTGCTTTGGCTTTTATGGTCTAGTTGTGTCCGCCGCCATGAGGCTCGCCGCCACTGTGTCCACCACCGCCACCGCTGGGATGCCCGCCGCCGTTGCCGCGGGATTCACCGCCACCGCTGGGTCGTCCGCCGCCATTGTTGCGTTGCTGGCCACCGCTGTTGCGGGGGGCCTGGGCGCGAGGAGCGTTGCTGCGGGGCGCTTGCTGGGCTCTTGGCGCGTTGCCACCGCGAGGCTGGCTGGAACGAGCCTGTCCACCACCGGAATATGCTGGGCGTGCCTGGTTACCGCCGCCCCCGCGTGCATCGTGTCCGCCGCCGCGTGCATAGCCACGTTGCGCTGCAAAGCCGCCGCCCCCGTGGTACCTTCCGCCGCCATCATTCATGAAGCGATGCTCACCCCAGCCGTGCCCATAGCCCCAGCCGGCCCATGGGCCCATGCCCAGGAAAATGCCGTTGTAGAAGTAGCCCGACCCATAGAATCCCATCGGCGCGCATTCATACGGCGCATAGTCGTAATACCCGTACGAACACACCGGTTGTGCGCCTACATTGACGTAGATTTGCGCCTGAGCCGCCGGCGCCAGAGCCAGCCCCGAGAGCAAAACAGTAGTTGAGAGTAAAGTCTTAAGTCCGCGCATATCTGTGACCCCCTTGAGGTGTCTGCGGGTTCTCTTGTTGTGTGGGATGCAGTGCTGCCGTAAGGACGAACGCGGCAACTGCAGCCACTATAAGGGGTTAAGTCCGCTTTGCGATTCGCGTAATTCTATCGGGTTGTGATCTAGCTACCCTTACGTTTTTTACTCTATGGTTCGGCCTAAACAAACGTCTGAGCAATAGGAGCCATCGTGAAGGAACTTATGAATGGGCTTCAAGGAGTTCTTCAGAGGAAGAAGGCCTGACGCTTTAGCGGGTCGGTTGGTGTGAATGCAGGGCATTACCCGCAGTCGTCTTCTTGTCGTCCTTGCCCCAGGTCCAATACATGCCGAGATAGGCGTAGTTCTCAGTCTGCCCGGCGACGGAGTGGCCGTAGGCAAACAGCAGTTGCATGCCCTCGCCTTTCAGATGGTAATAACCGCCCGCGTCGATCATTGTCGATGCTTCGGTCTGCGCGGTGGCGATCCCCTCGCGGCCATGAGCGAATACCTCAGCGGCAAGTTCCAGTCTCTCGCCGAACTCATGCTTCACCAGCCAGCCGGTATAGGGGAAACTGCGAAACCCGGTTTGCGGCACAACCTGATACCCGGCGCCGCCGTCGGCCATCCATTTGCCCCAGTTCTTTTGTGCCCAGAGCGGGAGTTTGTACGATATCTTTCCCACGCCGAGGGCTTTGTCGAAGTTTCCAGTAGGAATCTCGAACATGATAAAGGGGCCGATTTGTGGAAGATTCTTGGTCTCCTTGAAGATTGCCAATTTCACCCCCAGTTCCATGTCAGTGAGTCCAAAAGCCCTGGGGCCGGTTCCGCCGGGAAGATAAATAGGGTTGTTCGATGGGACGATCTCCCCGAGAGGCAGAATGCCGTGAAGCTGGACACGTGGAACGGCACCCCAGTTGAATTCGAACGCCGGGCCGGCCGAGTCAATCTCCACCGGGGTCCCATCCATGCTGCCGAAGATATAGAACTCGTAATGATGCAGGTCGACCGGAACAGGGTCATCGGTCTGAAAAGGAGGCCCCTGCGCCCATAGGATTGGGCAGGCGAGAAGCAGTATCGCGAGTAGCATCAGTGGCAACCGGGAGAAGGGGAACCTCATTGACTCTCCTCGCCGAAAGAGCGTCTCCGTGATTTCAACGTGAGGCTGCGCGGCTTGAGGTTTCCCGAGCAAAGCTGATGCGCAAGCGTGTTCGCGTGGCTTTGGCAAATCGTTCCAGCGTGCGGGTCGATGGAAGAACTCTCCCGCTCTCCAGCCGGGCAACTACCGCCTGGGTTGTCCCCATCGCCTCGGCAACCTGCTCTTGCGTCATATCTGCTTCGCTGCGCGCCTTGATCATGGCCGATGCAAGGGCGAACTCTTCCTCCAGCGCGTCATAAGCCGCAACGTACTTGGGGTCTTGCTTCCAATGCTTGAAAGACTCTTCAACTGGAATATGTCTCCGCTTCATTGGACCTCCTTGGCGTTCTTCAGTGCCTGAACGATTTCGCGTCGCGGCGTCTTCTGAGTCTTCTTGGCAAAGACATGCACGACGACGATACGCATGCCCGTTGCCGTGACATACACTGCACGGGCGATTCCGCTTCGCCCCTTCAATCGCATTTCCCAGAGCGGCCCTTCCAGATGCTTCAGATAAGGCTCGCGAATCTGTTCAAGGCCGTTGGCCTGAATCAGTTCCACAATGCGTTGAAAGCTCGCTCGAATATCGGGAGGAAGAGTGTCGAGCGCTTCCTTTATCTCCTCATTCAAGAAGGCAACCGTCCATTGCATCCGACGATTATACCTTTTTTGCAATGTTCGGGCAAGAGCAAAGCGCATTTCGGTCTACCGCGCATCGGAATCCCGGGTGGCTTGCTTGACCTAAATTCCTATCCTGCCAGCTCTTTTTTCACCAGTTCGCTGACCACGCGGCCTTCGGCACGCACGCCGGCAGCTTGCAGTTTTGCCTGTACGGCTTTGATCACCTGGCCCATCTCTTTGGGAGTCGGTGTCTTGCCACTGGCGGCGGCCACCTCCGCCACGGCTTCGGCCACCAAGGCCTGCAGGCCGGCTTCATCCAGCGCACGGGGAAGAAACTCCTCAATTACGACGATCTCGGCGGCCTCGATGGCGGCCAGTTCCGGGCGATTGCCCTTGGTGAACTGCTCGATGGAGTCGCGGCGCTGCTTGATCATGGTGGCCAGGATTTGCTCCGACTCGGCCTGCGTCAGGATGGCGCGCTTTTCAATGGCCTTGTTCTTGAGCGAGTTTTTGATCAGTCGCAGCGTGCCGGTGCGCACCTGGTCGCGGGCCTTCATGGCCGTGACGATCTGCTGGTTGACAAGGGTTTCTAGTGCGCCTGCTTCGGTCACCTGTTCCACCTTCTGTTGCTGAAGTGCGAGCCGCCAGCAAGACAGCTCAAAGGAGAATTGTACGGCTTGCGGCCCCGGCGGGAATGCAGTCGGCTGCTGAGTCGCGTCTGAGGGGTGTGGGAGAAGACGAAGTCTTCCTCAAGAGAGCACAACTCCAGCAGGCGTTCCCGAGCGCGCCCAGGAGTGGTCCAATGTGACCAGACGTCCATCTTAGCCAGTCCTACGATGTTGGCAGTATCAGGAGAGAGTCGGCCTGTCACAAAGGCTAATCCAACTCCCTCTTGGAAAAGTGAGGTTAAAAGATGGAAACAGTATTGATTGTTGTTGTGGTGCTGTTCTTGCTGGGTGGCGGGGGTTGGGGATATTCCCGGTGGCGCCGCTAGGAGTGTGTCGGGGATAAGAAATCGAGGCAGTCTAAGTCCCTTGCAATCAGTTACTTACGTAAACACGTAGAATTTGTAAGTGGTTGATTCTAAAGGGCGACAATTCTATTCCCGACAGACTTCAGAGCGCATAGAGTTGGTGCGGAGTCGGAGTTCGACCCGCTGGCCGACTTGCCTGAATTGAGATCTCCAGGGTCTGTTGGTGGACATGCTGAATTGACGATTCAAAACACCAATTACCAGATCGCGGCAGGGATCCAGTCGACAACTAGTCGACTCTGAAAGCGACCCAGCCGCACTCTGGCCGGCTCAACCCCTGAGGCGGTCAAGTTCGCTTCATTCTCCAAAGCGCCTCTTTCACGGCTGCTACGGCGCTGGGCTCAACCTCCTTTGGTGCCCCCCAGCTCATTCACACTCTCAAAACGGAACCCTACATCAACGGCGAGGCTGGGCTTGGACTGTCCCGGGTCTTGGCTGACCCAGCCCGCGTGACTGCGTCCACCCGTTTCCCAATCCGGGAGAACCAATCCAGCAAAACTTATCCCGCCTGGGGTTTTCCACACCTTTACGCCCACATAAACAACAAAAGTGTGTATTATGTGATTATTGCTTAACCGCGGCGGGTGTCGAACCTGGCCCCGTACCCGATTCAAAGCGAGGAGAGAATCATGATTCGGAAGACGCGCTTGTTCACCCCCGGTCCGACCCCACTGCTTCCGGCAGCTCAGTTTGCCATGGCGGCCGCGGACATCCACCATCGCACCCCGGAGTTTCGTGCCTTGTTTCAGAAGGTGCTGGCCCAGTTGAAGATCTTTGTCGGCACACAGAACGACGTGCTTCTACTGTCGTCTTCAGGAACCGGGGCGATGGAGGCCTCGGTGTCAAATCTGACCTCGCCAGGCGACCAGGTGCTGGTATTGACTGCGGGCAAATTTGGCGAGCGCTGGATGGACTTGGCCAAGGCCTTCGGCTGCCAAGTGGATGTGGTCGAGGCGCCTTACGGGCAGACTTTCGACATGGAAGTGGTGAAGAAGGCGCTGAAGCCGGAGCATAAAGCCGTCTACATGCAGGCTTCAGAGACTTCAACGGCGGTGAGCCACGATGTGGAAGCAGTGGCCAAGCTGGTCAAGGGAACTGACACGCTGCTGATTGTCGATGGAATTACTGGCCTGGGTACGCAGACCTTTGATGTGGACGGCTGGGGCATCGACATCGTGATCGGCGGCTCGCAAAAGGCGGTAATGATTCCGCCGGGATTGGCCTACCTGAGCATTAGTGAGAAGGCGTGGAAGGCGATGGATACCGCGAAGAGCCCGCGCTACTACTTCGACCTGCGCAAGGAACGCAANNCGCTGGATTACATTGCCGGGCAGGCGGGCGGAGACCTGGAAAAGGGCCGCATCGCGCTGATCGACAACGCGCAGGTGAACGCCGGGGCCACACGTGCTGGATTGGTGGCGTTGGGCTTCACGCTGTTTGCGCCGAATTCTCCTTCAGCCGCAGCTACAGCCGTTGCCGTTCCGGAAGGCATGAACTCGGGCGACGTGGTGAAGGCGCTGAAGGCCAGGTTCAGCCTGGTGACCGCCAACGGACAAGGCTCGATGCAGGGAAAGATCTTCCGCGTCGCGCACCTGGGATTCTTCGACTACCTGGACACGGTGGCCTTTCTGGGCGCGATGGAGCATATCGCCAAGGACGTGTTAGGACTGCCGGTGGTGTACGGGCAGGCGGTGGGAGCGGCGCAAGAGGTGTATGCGAAGGCAGTGAACAGTGGACAGTGAACAGTTTTGGATTCCTGGCCAATGGGCTTTTCTACTGGCCGCGATCCGTTAGCCGTTGGTTGACTGCCCACCGATCGCTGACCACTGACCACTGTCCACTGTCCACTGGAAGGACCTCATGTCTGAATTGACATTCGGAGAGAAGCTGCTGATCGCTCGCAAGCAGTTGGACCTCTATCAGTACCAGATGGCCGAGCGGCTTGGCGTACACGTCAACTCGATGACGAAGTACGAACGTGGCGAAGGCAAGCCGCATGCGGCCGTGTTGCGGATGTTCGATCTATTGTGCGAAAAGCACGGCATTCATTTTGACGAGTATAAAACCACGCATCAGCGCAAGGGAGACGGGATGAAGATCGTACTGGCGGAGAAGGTTTCCCCGGCAACACTGGCCGTGTTTGCGGCCGAACCGGGATGGGAAGTTCTGACACACGACCAGTTGCCCGAAGGGCTGCCGGCTGCCCTGGTCGATGCCGATGCACTCGTGGTCCGGAGCGCGGTGCAGGCGGATGATGCCCTGATGGCGCAGGCGCCCAAGTTGCGGGTAATTGGCCGCGCCGGCGTGGGTGTTGACAACATCGACGCTGATGCCGCAACGCGGCGCGGGATTGTGGTGATGAATACTCCGGGCGCGAACGCTGTCGCCGTGGCCGAGCTGACCATCGCGCTGATGTTGGCGTTGGCGCGCAAGTTGCCTGCCGCCAATTCCACCATGCACGCCGGCAAGTGGGAGAAGAAAAGCTTGCAGGGCATGGAGCTGCGCGGCAAGACGCTGGGCATTCTGGGCCTCGGTAGAATCGGCTTGGAAGTGGCCAAGCGCGCCAGGGCATTTGGCCTGGAGATTATCGGCAGCGATCCGTTTGTATCGGCCGCGGTGGCGCGTGAAAACGGCATCAAACTGGTGACGCTGGACGAACTGATTGCGGGGTCGGATTACCTGACACTGCACGTTGGCCTCACGACGCAAACCACGGGAGTTGTGAACGCCAAGACCCTGGCGAAGATGAAGAAAGGCGTGCGCATTATCAACTGCGCGCGCGGCGAGTTGGTGGATGACGCGGCGCTGGTCGAGGCTTTGAAGAGCGGCCAGGTGGCCGGCGCGGCATTGGACGTCTTCGCTGTGGAACCGGCGAAGAGCACGCCCTATGCGGAGCTCGACAATGTAATTCTGACTCCTCACATTGCCGGATCGACGGCTGAGGCGCAGGAGGCGGTCGGCATCCAGATTGCGCTACAGGTGCGCGACTACTTGAAACTCGGCGTCGTGCAGAATGCCGTGAACATGCCTTCGCTCACGCACGAAGAGTATGTGGAACTGGCGCCCTACATCGACCTGGCCGGCCGGCTCGGTTCGTTCCTGGCGCAGGCGGGCAAGAGCGGCATCGAGGCCATTCACCTGACCTATGGCGGCTCGCTGGCTGAGGCCAAAACCGAACTGGTGCGCAACGCAGCCATCGAAGGGCTGTTGCAGGGCTCTGAGAACGTGAACCGCATCAATGCGGCCGCGGTTGCCGAGGAGCGCGGAATTCGCATCCACGAGGAGAAGCAGGAAAGCCATCGCGGCGGAGCGGCCGGCGTGCTGACGGTCGAGCTGCACGCGGCCACGGGAACCAGTCACGCTACGGCAACGGTGATTCACGGCGAACAGCCGCGGCTGCTCGAGTTCGACGGCATCGATATTGAAACCCCGCTTGAAGGCAACCTGCTGGTGTGCCGCAACCTGGACGTCCCGGGCGTCATCGGCAAAATCGGCACCATCTTGGGCGAGCAGGGCGTGAACATTGCCAACTTCGCCTTGGGCCGCGAACGCTCCGGACCCAAGCCGGTGAAGGCGCTGGCCGTGG
>PLZC01000270.1 GCA_003151985.1 Acidobacteriaceae bacterium | reverse complement strand
GCAAGGGTGGGAAACCTCGAACCTCGATGAGAGTTTTCATTCATCCATTTGCATTGAATTAAGACCACATGGCGCACACTATGAATTGGAGAGTCCGCAATGTCCAAGAACTTACCGCCGCCGGACCCTCATTTCAAAGCGAAGATCCGTCGAAGATTTTGAGGCACCGNNCAAATAAGCCTATATTAATGAATCATTTGTAAAATGCGCATAGCAAACACTGCAATCAAAAGCGCCCGTTTTGAGCCCAAAATGACGCCTTTTATGCGATTTTTTGACACCCGTCAACCTGCCTCGCAAATATCGAAGCTAGAATGGCGGCGAGGAAGTCAACATGCCCATCGAACCGGACTCGCGCCTCAAGCCGCATCTCGATACGCTCATTCTCCCGGGCCGCGCCCTCTTCTCCCTGGCCATATTTTCCCTGGGCATCGAGACGCTTGTCTGCGCGCACACTGTTGCGCACCCCTTGAGCCTCGACTACGCCGGCCTTCCGGTTCTTCCCTGGCTGCCGGCAATTTCCTGGCTGGCCTCACTGTTTGGCGTAATTTGGGTAGCCTGCGGCGTAGGCCTGCTCACTCCACGTTGGCTGCGAATCGCCTCCGTAGCGCTCGGCAGTCTGCTTGTGCTTTGCACACTCATATTGATCCTGCCGAAGTATGCCATGCACTTGGGCGACATCGGATTGCGCACAGTAGTCTTTGAGCCGCTGACCCTCGCCTGCATCGCCTATCTGTTACCCGGCGACACCGCGCTACCCGCTTGGTTTGCGCGCCTGTGCAGGGCTCTAATCGGGCTGGCCCTCATCGCCTTTGGCGTCGATCACTTCCTCGCGCTCGCGTTCATCGCATCGCTGTTGCCGGCCTGGATTCCAAGCCATGTATTTTGGGTCGCCTTCTTCGGTATCGCGCTTATTGCCGCCGGCATCAGCATCGCACTGGGCTTCTTTGCGCGATGGAGCGCGGCCGGCCTCGGCCTCATGTTTGGGATCTGGGTCGTTACGCTTCACCTGCCCAGAGTCATGGGGCTCTATGGTATCTCCGGTGCGCCGCACAATCCCGATGAGTGGTCGAGCCTCTTCATCGCCCTCGGCCTATGGGGAGGATTCTGGGCTCTGGCCCGCGATCCGTCGCGCCAAGCCTGATTGCAGCCGTCTACTGCCGCACCACTGTTCCGCCCTTCATCACGAAGGTAACGTGCTCCACCGCCGTGATATCCTCCAGCGGATTGCCGGGAACCGCGACGATGTCGGCCAGAAAGCCCGCCTTGAGTTGGCCGATCTGGCCCTCCCAACCCAGCAGCTTGGCTCCATTGATCATGTCCGCCTGCAGAACCGCCATCGGTTTCATGCCGTAGCGCACCAGCAACTCCATTTCGACAGCCTGGGTGCCATGCGGGAAGGGGCCGACGTCCGACCCCACCGCGAATGGAATCCCGGCCGCAATCTGCCGCTTGAACTCGCGCTTCTTGTAATCGAGCAGCGCACTATAGAATGCCGACGCGTCCGCCGTTGCCGCGTGCTGCGCAAAATACTCAAAGATGGCCAGTGTGGGCACGGAAAAGATTTGCTTTTCGCGCATCAGCCGCATGGTCTCGTCGCTGAGCTGTGTGGCGTGCTCAATGGAGCCAACCCCGGCCTTCGCCGCGTAAAACGCTCCCGGCTCGCCCATGGCATGGACCGCGACCTGCACGCCCAACCGCCGCCCCTCCTCAACCGCCGCAGCCAGTTGCGCTTCAGTGTATTGGTAAGGCGTGTGTAGCGCGCCATCGGTCATCTTGTCCGGGCCGGTCTCGTAAATCTTCGCAAGATCGGAACCCTCTTTATGCTGCGCGCGCATCACCTCCACCAGTTGTTCGGCTGAGTTGGCGTAGTCGGCATTCGACAGTACATGCTGCGCTGGGTTGAAGCGGTTGGCGTCTTCATGGCCGCCCAGAATGTCGATGGCATTGCCGCTGACGCGCAGGCGCGGTCCCGGAATGATGCCCTGGTCAATTGCGTTGCGAAGCGAACTGTCCGCTGAGCCCACACCCTCGGTGCCCATGTCGCGCTCGGCCGTATACCCCGCCATCAGGTCAGCCTTGGCAGCCTGCTCGGCCAGAATCGTGCGCCAGGGAACAGACTCGTTTACCGTTTGCATGTCTTCGTTGCCGGGGTGCAGAAAGAGATGGGTATGCACGTCGATCAGGCCCGGAAGCAATGTCACATTGCCCAGGTCAAGGATCTTTGCGTTCGAAGGGTGCTCCACTTGCGAGCCCACCGCACGAATACGCTCGCCATCCACCAGCACCTCGCCGGGCTCGAGCAGTGTCCCGCTCTCCACCTGCAGCACGCGCGCAGCGTGCAGCACGATCGGCTGGCTGGCCGAGTTAGCCGGCTGCTGAGCTTGCCCTGATGCCAGGCACGCCGGCATCAGGGCAAAAATCGCTGCAAGGCCGCTTCTCGTGAATACAGGTAGAAACAAACGCGAACGCACTGAAAATATGGGCATGGGTAACACTATCCCGCATTCCGCCGCAGATTGTCGATGGCCGGCAGTCAGCTTTAAAAGGCTAAAGTCGCTCTTGTTCTTAAAACACCTCCGACCGCCCCATCAGCGGCGGAACATGTTTCAGCAGGCCAAGCTCCCCGGCCAGGCGTTCGAGCTTTACGCGAATCGCTGGATTGGGCGGCACCAGCGGCAACCGGACATGGTCCGTACAATGGCCCATTAGCTGGAGCACCGTTTTCACCGGCCCTGGATTCGACTCCCAGAAATTGGCTTCGAACAGCCGCCCGAAGCGCCGCTCCAATTCGCGGGCCTCGGTCCAGTTGTTGTTCAGGGCAGCGCGGATCATCCGGCTAACCTCCGCCGGCGCCTCATTGGCGGCCACGCTGATCAGTCCGTTGGCCCCCACGCCGATTGCGGCCAGGGCCAGGTTGTCGTCACCGGAAAAAATCTTGAAGCCCCGCGGCAGCGTGTGTACGAGTTCAGCCACCTGCGGCAGCTTGCCGCTGGCCTCCTTGATCGCCTCGATGTTGTGCGCGGCCCCGGCCAGCCGACCCACGGTTTCAGGCTCAAGGTTGACCGCCGTCCGTCCCGGCACATTGTAGAGTGCCACCGGCAATGGATCCACCGTCCTGGCCAAGGCCAGAAAGTGCTGAAATTGCCCCTCCTGCGAGGGCTTGTTGTAGTAGGGATTTGCCGAAAGCACCGCGCTTATGCCATTTATATGGCGCAGCAAGCCCGCCTGCCGCACCAGTGTCCGTGTCGAGTTGTGCGTGCAACCGGCCCATACCGGCACGCGGCCCGCAGAGGCTTCAGCCACAATGCGCACCGCCGTCAGCCACTCTTCTTCGTCCAGCGTGGCGGCCTCGCCCGTTGACCCGCAGGCCACAAGGAAGTCGATGCCCGACTCGATTTGCCAATTCACCAGCGCCCAAAGGGCCGCCTCATCAATAGCCCCATCCACCCGGAAAGGCGTAACAATTGCGGTACCGCATCCAGTAGTTTCCATGTCAAGAGAGATTATACCGGCGCGACCGATAGAGAGGGGCTGTGGGCGAGCCGGCCCGCGGAGTTTTCCCCCGTGCTCAGAGACCGCGAAAGCGTCTCTAACCGGCATGAATCACAACTGATTGAAAATCTCTCGGAATTCCCAAACGCCGGTTTTACCTGCCAGCCATTCGGCTCCGCGCACGGCGCCGATTGCAAAGCCTCGGCGGCTATAAGCGTCATGCTTCAGTTCCAGAGTGTCGTATTCGCTGCTGGCTGTGACAATATGCTCGCCCTTGGCATCGCCGATGCGATGGGAAGTGATCTCAACCTTTGCGCCCGGCTGCGCCGCTTCGATGATCTGCTGCAACGTAATAGCCGTACCTGAGGGTGCGTCCAACTTGGTGGTATGGTGAGTCTCGGTGATGGAGAACTTGTAGCCTTCCAGTCGAGCCAGGTCGGCCGTGAGACGAAAAAGCTTATGTACGCCAATGGAAAAGTTTGTGCCGTAGAGAAGGCCTCCACCCTTTTGCGTCTTGGACTTCAATTCTTCCAAATGGCCATACCAACCCGTAGTGCCAACCACGATACGCCCGCCGAGTGCCAGTACCGCGCGAATATTTTCTACAGCGGCTTCGGGAGCGGTGAAGTCGATCACAACGTCCACACCCGCCAGGGTGGGCGCGGTAATCGCGGAGGCGTGCTCGTTTTCAGTGATGTCGAGTGCCCGCACGCCGTGGCCGCGTTCCCGCGCTACCTCGGCGACCAGGCTACCGGTTTTTCCTTTGCCTAAAACCAGAAAGAGCATGTGAACCTCGAAAAGCAGTGAACAGTGGTCAGTGAACAGTGGTCAGTGTTAGTCAACCGGGTTGGGATAAGGTGACCACCACGATAATAAAAGACCGAAGGTTCCGGCCAGAGAGCTCTTAAATGCTTGCAGTCACTGGTCACTGTTATTTGACCACTGACCACTGACCACTGACCGCTGTTCACTGTCCACTGTTCACTGTCTTTCTCGCTTCGACGTCAAAAATCGCGGGGTCCGGATTCTGAAAGAATGCGGCATGCAGTGCGCGCACGGCTTCGTCGGCGTCGTCTTCGTCGATCATAAAGCTCATGTTGATTTCGCTGGCGCCCTGGGAGATCATGCGCACATTGATGTGGCGAATGGCGGTGAAGACCTGTGCCGCCATGCCGTTCTGGCCGCGAATATCTTCCCCAACCATGCACACGAGTGCCTTCTTTCCCTCATACTTTACATCGGCCAGGAGGCTCAGGTCGGCGGCAATTGCCGGCAACCTCTCGTTCGAGTCAACAGTAAGCGACACCGACACTTCGCTGGTTGAAACCATATCCACCGCGCACTTGTGCTTGTCGAAGATGGCGAATATTTCGCTCAGGTAGCCGTGCGTCATCAGCATCCGGCTGGCCACCACGTCGATAATCGAGAGCTTCTTCTTGACGGCAATCGATTTGAAAGGACTTTTGCAGTGCGGGGCCAACGAAGTGATGCGCGTGCCCTCGCATGTAGCGTTGCGGCTGTTGAGTACCAGAACCGGGATGTTCTTCCTGACAGCGGGAAGGATCGTGGCCGGGTGCAGCACTTTGGCGCCGAAGTATGCCAGTTCGGCAGCCTCCTCAAAGCTGATAACCTTCACGCGCAGCGCGTCGGGGCACACACGCGGATCGGAGGTCATAATGCCGTCCACGTCCGTCCAGATCTCGATCGCCTCGGCCGAAAGCGCACCGCCCACTAGAGCGCCGGTAAAGTCCGATCCGCCGCGGCCCAGCGTAGTAGTAATGCCGGCCTCGTTCGAGGCAATGAACCCGCCCATCACCGGCACCTGCCCCTTGGCGGTCAGCGGGTGCAGTTTTTCCTGGACGCGCTTGTCGATGATGGCGTCCAGCGGAACCGCCTTTTGAAACTGCGAATCGGTGACGATGATCTCGCGCGCGTCCACATGGGCGGCATCGATGCCGCGCTCGCGGAAGGCTGCGGCAACGATGCGGCTGGAGATGCGCTCGCCGTAGCTCACGATAAGGTCGGAGATGCGCGGAGTGAGTTCCAGTATGGCAGCCAGGCCGCGAAGAACCTCATCCAGCGAATCGAACTTCTGATCGACAAATTCAAGCAGCGCCGCCGAGTCGGCGGATTCCTTGACCAGGGCGCAGGCAGTATCCCGATGCCGGCAACGCAGTCGAGAACTGATGGCGAGCGCGCCTGTACGGTCACCTGTTGCGGCGACGGCGGCGGCACGCAGCAACTGATCGGTAACCTTGGACATGGCGCTGACCACCACCACGGGCTGCTTGCCCGAGGCCACGCGGCCAGCCACGATCGCGGCGGTGCGGCTTATCGCTGCGGGGTCCTCAACCGACGTGCCGCCGAATTTCATTACTACCAGGCTCATGCGGGTCTTCCCATGGTTCAAGTGGCGGACTGGCCTCAGAGACCGAACACACCTTCCACGATGGCTCCAACTGTCTCAATGGTCTTTTTGCGTTCGAGCGAGCCGGAGCGGTCAGGTGGTGCGGCCTGCTCCAGCTTCCCCATGCTGGCCAGCAGTTCGGCGTTGAGAATTGTGGCTCCCGCTGCGCCGCGAATGGTGTTGTGCGAGAGAACGACAAACTTCCAGTCCAGCAAGCCGCAGGGGCGCAAGCGTCCTACGGTCGCCGCCATGCCGTTGCCGCGGTTACGGTCGAGCCGGGGCTGCGGGCGATCGTCCTGCGGAGCCCACTGAACCGGCTGGTCGGGAGCGGTCGGCAATTCCTTTCCCGCCAGTGGGCGGAACTCCGCCCAGGCAGCCAAAAGATCTTCGGGCGTGACTGGCCGGCCCAGCTTGTCACCCAGTTTGATCGACACGCACTCCGTATGCCCGTCTGCAACCGCGACCCGGTTGCAGTGCGCAGTGATGCGCGCATCAAGCGGCGTCACGGAATGACCTTCAAGACGGCCCAGCAACTTCAGCGTCTCGGCTTCCATTTTTTCTTCTTCACCGCCGATGTAGGGCACTACGTTGCCCAGGATGTCCATCGAGGGCACGCCAGGATAACCTGCGCCGGAGACGGCCTGCATGGTGCTGACAAATATTTGCTCAATGCCGAAGCGCTCCTCAATCGGCTTAAGAGCCATGACCAGGCCGATCGTCGAGCAGTTTGGATTGGTGACCATATAACCGCCCGACGCCTTGCGCGAGGGCTGCTCTTCAATCAGGTGCAAATGGTCGGCATTGACCTCGGGGATGACCAGGGGTACGTTCGGCGTCATGCGGAACGCGCTGGAATTTGAGAGCACGGCGCAGCCGGCCTCGGCAAAGAGCGGCTCGAGTTCGCGTGCATAGGCAGCATCTACCGAGGCAAAGATGACTTTGGGCGCGCCAAACGGATCCGCCGGGCGGACAGTCATGTTGGCGATGTGCTCCGGCAATGGTGTGTCAAGACGCCACTTCGCTGCCTCGCCGTAGGTCTTGCCGCTCGACCGGTCACTGGCCGCCAGCCATGCGACCTCGAACCATGGGTGGTTTTCAAGGAGTTGAATGTAGCGTTGGCCGACCATGCCGGTCGCGCCAAGGATGCCGACGGGAATTTGGTTTTTGATTGCCATAAACACTACAGTGTACAGGAGGACGGGTTTGCCTACGCATAATCCCCCTTCTCACTTCTTCCCTCTGGCTGCGCTCCGGCTGCCCAGCAGCCCTTCCAGTTCCTCTTTGAACTCGCGCACGTCCTTGAAATCGCGGTACACCGACGCGAAGCGGATATATGCCACGGTATCCAACCCTTTCAAGTGCTTCATGATCAGTTCGCCGATTTCGCGTGTACTGCGTTCCCGCTCCGGTGCGTCCCTGAGAAAGCACTCCGTGGCGTTGACGATCGTTTCCAGTTCATTTGAAGGCACAGGCCGCTTCTCGCAGGCGCGAAGCAGGCCGCTCAAAACCTTCTGGCGATCGAAGCGTTCGCGCCGTCCGTCTTTCTTCACCACCATGTAGGGAATCT
>PLZC01000228.1 GCA_003151985.1 Acidobacteriaceae bacterium | reverse complement strand
TACTAAGGCAGCTACCCCACTTCCCCTATTCACAATGAAGAGCAGCCACACGACGCCAGAATCCATAAAGCGATCGCCTGGATTGCAAATGAGGAATGCCATGAAAATGCGCTCCATTCCCGCCTCATCAAGTTTAGTGCGGTGCCTGATCGTTCTGTTGTTTTCAGTTGCCTACCTCGGTAGCGTCCAGCATCTTGCGGCGCAAAATGGAGCCAACCCTGCGAGCATGGCCAGCGTCAGCACTGTGCCCCAAACGGCTGCGGCCGATCCTGCCAACGCAGCCTCATACCGTCCCAAGTCGACAACCATGGCCCAGCGAAGAGCTGCGGCCGCCCGTCTTGCGGCGCGGCGAAGGGTAACACCAGCGGCCCGGAACGCAGCGAACACGGCAGCGCATGCGAACAACGTGGTGGGGCTGCCAGGCGCAGGCGCCGGAACCCTGCCCACACGCGATCAGCTTTACTTCAGCGGGCAGTATCCGAACTACGCCAACAGTCCGCTACCCAACGTGAACGATACGCTCAACTGCAAGGCGCCGAACTTTTGCGGCATCCGCAAGTTCGTTGACTCTCTGGCAGGCTTGAACGCGGCCAACAATATTGGACAGATGGTCACCATCGCCACCCCGGATACGGTCACATTCCCGGGCTCCGATTACTACGAGATTTCGGCGGTTGGATATTCTGAGAAGATGCACTCCGACCTGCCCCCAACCCAGTTACGCGGCTATGTTCAGACCAACATGGGCACGGACGCCAGCGGCAAGAACACAGTCGCCCCACACCCGGTGCACTATCTGGGGCCGTTAATAATCGGCCACAGCGGCGTGCCTGTGCGCATCAAGCTCATCAATGCCCTTCCCACGGGCGCTGCGGGCAATCTTCCGCTGCCTTCGGACAAAACTCTTTTGGGTTCCGGATTGGGATTAGCCAAAGGCGCGGCAAATTATCTTGAGAACCGTGTCACAATCCACATGCATGGTGGCAACACACCTTGGATCAGCGATGGTACGCCACACCAGTGGACGGTGCCGGCCGGCGACGCGAATACCACTTACGCGCGCGGAGACAGCACGCAATTTGTTCCCGACATGTTCTTTGTAAGCGGCGTTGTCGTTCCGCAGTGCAGCGCTACCGTAACAACCAAATGCTCAGGTCCAGACCCCACAACCCTGCCCGCCGGCGCCAGCAACGATCCCGGGGCCGGAATGATGACCTTCTATTACACCAACCAGCAGAGCGCAAGGTTGATGTTCTATCACGATCACGCTTACGGTATCACCCGCCTGAATGTGTATGACGGCGTGGCCGCGGGCTACCTGCTCACCGATCAGTTTGAGGCGGACATGGTTGCCGGCACCAACGTGGCGGGCGCGAACCCCGGCATGGTCAAGGCGCTTCCTGCCGACCTTATCCCGCTGGTGATTCAGGACAAGACCTGGATTCCACAGAACCCCGCTTCCACAACGGTCTATAGTGTTTCCGTTCTTGAGGGCGGCTCCGGTTACACAAGCCCCACGGTGAACTTTGCGGGCGGATGCACTACAGAACCGACAGCGACAGCCACCGCCCAACAGATCGATCACATAAATGGCGTGATCACAGAAATCACACTGAATTCGGCAGGCTCGGGTTGCACTTCGGAACCGGCGGTCACGATTTCAGATCCAGATGGCACAGGAGCTTCCGCGTTCGCATACGTGGCCACGCTTTCGCAGCAAGACCCGACCTGGGACAGCACCGCATGGGGAAGCTTTGGCAACCTCTGGTATCCGCATGTCTACATGCCGAATCAATGGCCTGACAATCCGGATAAGTCCGGCGTGAACCCGATGGGACGATGGGACTACGCGGATTGGGCAGACCCAAAATTCAAGGGACGGGTACGTAATGAGCTTTCGTGCCCCACTGCCGGCAACCCGACCATGATGTGTCCCGGAACGCCATCACCGCTGGATCCCGCGCCAACAAGCGACATCAAGGGAGAAGCGCACCTCGGCGTGGGCTCCACAGTGTCGTTTACACCGGAGGCGTTCATGGATACGCCGCTGGTCAACGGCACTGTTTATCCCACGGTGACTGTTGACCCCAAGGCTTATCGCCTGGAGATCTTGAGCGCGGGCAACGACCGAGTCCTCAACCTCTCGCTGTTCATTGCTTGCGGCATGGGAGGATATACCCCAAGCACAAATGCCATGCCTTGCCCCACGCCGCCTGCCGGTTCCGGCATTGGAGCGGGAACCGAGGTAGGCATGGTCCCTGCTGACCCGAACCCCGAATTTCCACCGGAATGGCCAATCGATGGCCGGGATGGCGGCGTTCCCGATCCAGCGGCGGCCGGCCCTTCGTGGATTCAGATTGGAAACGAAGGCGGGCTGCTGCCGGCCCCGGTGACAATTGCGCCGGCGCCGATCAACTACGGCCCTGTCCAATTGTTCGATGCCAATACCGTTTCGAATTCGCTGGATCTGATGCCCGCTGAGCGTGCTTATGTCATCGTCGACTTCTCAAAGTACGCAGGCAAAACGTTGCTTCTCTACAACGACGCCCCGGCTGCCTATCCGGATGCCGATGAACGTTATGACTACTTCACCGGCGATCCCGATCAGAGTGCGGCAGGCGGCGCACCCACAACACTGGCCGGCTTCGGCCCCAATACTCGCACCATCATGCAGTTCAAGGTGAATGCAACCGCGCCGACTCCGTTCGATACCTCAAAGCTGAAGACGGTTCTTGCCGCGACATTCAAGGCGTCGCAGCCGGTGCCGATCGTGCCGCAAGCGGTATACTCGGCCGTTTATGGCACGCCGATGTCTGACACCTATGCCAGCTACAACGCAGACTCGATGACCTTCACCCCAATCGGTGGAACTTCACCGGTGACTCTGAACTTCGGCTTCAAGTCCCTTGATGAGCAACTCGAAATGGACTATGGCCGTCAGAACGCCACCCTGGGAAGCGCTTTGGGACCGTTGACCAACCCCACTGCGATCTCCCTGGGATATGTAGACCCGGCCAGCGACTATCTCTACGATTCGTCGAAGGTCAGGGGCAAGCCGGTTGGCACGCTGGGCGATGGCAGCCAAATCTGGGCCGTCTATCACGTGGGCGTGGACAGCCATCCGATTCACTTTCACCTCTACGATGTCCAGGTTCTCAACCGCCAAGCGTATGACGGAACCGTGCGTCCGCCCGCCGCGAATGAACTGGGGTGGAAGGACGCCGTCAGAATGAATCCGGGCGAGATCACTTACGTGGCCATGCGGCCCATGTCGCAATCGGTTCCATTCCCGGTTCCCGACAGTGCGCGCCTGTTCGATGTGACGCGGCCCGCTGGACCGGATCCGGAATTGACAACCGTTGGGCCAAACAACCAGGCCGTCTCCATCCAGAACAGCGTCATCCCCATGGGTTGGGAGTACGTGTGGCATTGTCATATCCTTGGCCATGAGGAGATGGACCTGATGCGCACGCAGGTCTTCCAGGTGTCGCCGGACACGCCGGCCAACCTGATTACAACAGCAACCACCGGCGGCCCAGTCAACGTGTCGTTCACCGACATGTCGACCAGCGAAACCGGCTTCACCCTGCAACGGGCTGACGACGCCGGCTTTACGCAGAATGTAGTCGAGTTCAAACTGCCGGCTCAAGCGGGCTGGAACAAGCCCGTATCCTACGCGGACAGCACGGCGGCGCCGGACAAGTCGTACTTCTACCAGGTGCAGTCCCTCAAGCCCGACGCGGACTACTGGAATACTGCGCTTGGAAATGCCGCACTCCCGAATCTTGTTTCATCGTGGTCCAATGCGGCGAGATCGGCCTCCCCGGCCTTCACCATGAGCAGCACCGCAGTTACGGTTGCCGCGGGCGCGACTACAGGAAATACCTCCACCATCACCCTGACTCCGTCGGGAGGATTTACAGGCAGCGTAACGCTGACGGCTGCCATTACTTCCGGTCCGACTGTCAGTCTGTATGCTCCGGTGTTTAGTTTTGGCGCCAGCAGCCCGGTGACCATTAACGGGGTCGCGGCAGTAAAGGCCACGCTCATTGTGGTTACCACCAGCGCCACCACAAGCGCCATGGCACATCCTGAGCACCCTGGCGCTCCCTGGTATAGGACAGGCGGCGCAGTTTTGGCCTGCCTGCTTCTGTTCGGGATTCCGGCGCGGCGGCGTAGCTGGCGGGCCATGCTAGGCATGCTGGTCCTGCTGGCCCTGTTCAGCGGCGGCATGGTTGCTTGCGGCGGAGGCGGGACGGCTAAAACCACGGTTCCGGGAACCACCGCAGGTAACTACGTCATCACTGTGACCGGGACTTCAGGGGCAGTTAAGGCAACCAGTACAGTTAACCTGACAGTACAGTAGCAGGCCCCTCCTGCCTTATCTTTTGTGCTGGTGTGTGGATAGTGGCTAACTAGAAAGGCCTGTTTTTGCAGGCAGGTTCGCGCTGGTCAGCGCGGAAAACTCGTTTAAGTGTGGAGTTCCTTCGCTTTTTGAAGCTGCACGATTTCGTTGTGTTGATAAAGCCAATGAAATGAAACGGATCTTACCCACGGCCAAGGATTGTTGTTTCGAAAGGGCATGGCTTTAGCCGCCGACGGAATGTATGTTGTTGAACATACATTCCCTCGGGGCTACAAAGCCCGGGGGTATCTTCCCATGTCGCGGGAGTCGCGGCTGATACCGCGCCGTTTCAAAGCAAAAACGCCACAAATGAGTTCTTTCCCAGCCTTCAAATCCCTGAGAGGAGCTGCGGCTCCTTACTGTGGCGGTTCGGTATTCTGCTGCATCTGTTGCATCTGCTGCATTTGCTGCTGGCGCATCTCCCGCTCCTGCATGATTTGCTGTGGAGTGCGCGGGCCGCCGGGCCCAAAACCGGGTCTTGCCATGGGAACGACTTGTTCCGGCGGTTCTTCAGCATCTGGTTCGTCTTCATCGCTGGGGGTGTCGGTATCTGCTGCCGCCTGCTTCTTGTCCCCGGCAGCATGAGGGGAAGAGAGCACAATCTGGCGCGGCGCTCCATGGCCTTGGTCGCCAATCATGAGAACGTTGTAGCCCGCCCCTTGCAGAAGCTGCGAAAGCACGTCACGAGCCAGTCCGGGACCGTAGGCGCCAAAAACCCGCTCATCGGCGCCCAATCCCTCGACCTTGGTGCCGGTCGCCGTTGCCACATCCCTCATAATCTGCTTCAAGCTGGAGTTGGTTGCTTCAATGCGCAGCCCATGACTATCCCAGATGACCGATGCCTGGGCAGGCTTGTCGTTCACGGGCCAACGCGGGGGTGCGGGCGGGGCGGGTGCAACTGGCGCAGGCTCTGCCTGGGGCTGCGCAGCTTTGGACGGGGATGGTTTGGAACGCGGGTGGTGGTGAATCGCCTTTTGGACGGGGGGAGGCGCCGCAGGGGATTGCGCGTCAGAAAAAGGAGTTGCGAGCAGGGCTGCTGCTGTCGCCAAAAGGAAAAGTGGAAACATTGCGGAAAATAAATGCGATCTTTGAGGGGCCTGAATCCGCGGGATTCCGGAACAATTGGTCCGGAATTCCGAATTTGTCGATGTGCGCATGGGTTCCAGCACTTCCGGCCTCTCAGCGTGCCCTGGGGCGGCAATCCGTTACCGCTCCACTGTACTAGACTAACAGTGGCCCGCAGACGCTCACAATGGCCTGCCGGGCAGAGAGGATGTTTCCACAGATGCGCTTCTGTTGGAAGGTATGGGCCGCAACAATTTTGCTGGCTTTGCCGGCGGTGGGTGTGGCCGCGAACTGCACGACACAGGGCGAACTTCTGGCCCAGGATCGCGATGCGCTGGTGGCAGCCGGGGGGCGGATGGCCATGGCTGTAACGCAGCAGGATTTCGCCACTTTGCAAGGGGCATTGCTTCCCGCTGTGGCCGGGGAATGGGATGGAATTCGCGGAGTGGTGGAGCAGGCTGCGCCGCTGGTGAAAGGCGGGCAGGTTCAGATAAGGAACCTGTACCTGCTTGACGCAACCAGCCTGACCGCGCCCGCAGATACACAGTTTTTCTGCTCGAATGCGAGCGGATCGCTGACGGTGACCATTACCATGCGGAGGCTGCCGCCTGGCCGCTACGCCGTGGTTCTGGCCGATGCGGCCGGAGCCGCGCTGGGCGGGCAGATGGGGCTGATTCTGGCCTGGGATGGGGGTTTCGCGCTGGCGTGGAGGTTGGGCGGCGTCTCCGTGCGGCAAGGTGTATTCGACGGGCATGACGGGGTTTGGTATTGGAAACGCGCCCGCGAACTGGCCAAAGAGAATTTATCTTGGGGCGCGTGGTACTGCTACGACGCCGCGCGGACACTGCTGGTGCCCGTAGATTTCCTTTCATCGCCGAACCTGGAAAAGCTGGGGACAGAACAGGCCCAGCTAAAGGACTCCCCACAGGAGGCGTTCCCTTATTCGCTGCCGGATGGGCCGCGCACCTGGAAGATTCATTCGTTGGGCCTGGACACTTCGCTTCACCAGGCCGATCTGAGCGTTACGTACGAATCCACAGGAGTGACTGACCCTGCAGCTCAGCGCACAGAGGCAGTGGCCGTCATGGGTGCCTTGTTGAAGAAGCATCCCGGGCTGAGGGAAGATTTCCACGGGCTCTGGGCCTATGCAGTCAAAGACGGCAAGCGGACGCCGGTGATCGAGCTGCCGATGGCGCAGATACCGTAAAAACAGTGAACAGTGGACAGTGATCAGTGAACAGTTGGATCACAGTCCGGCTAGCCGCATTGCTGTTCCGAAGCCGATGATTGTTCACTGACCACTGTTCACTGTCCACTGACCACTGTTCACTGAAAGAAAGGAAGAAGCATTGGCAGCGATTATCGATTTGCGTTCGGATACTGTAACACGGCCCACACCGGAGATGCGGGCGGCGATGGCGGCGGCCGAAGTAGGCGACGACGTTTACGGCGAGGATCCGACTGTGAACCTGCTGGAGCGGCGTGCCGCGGAGACCTTTGGCCGCGAGGCCGCGCTGTTTGTGCCTACAGGGACAATGGGAAACCAGATCGCGATCCGCGTACACACTCAACCCGGGCAGGAGGTCATTGCGGAGTCGCGTGCGCACATCCTCGATTGGGAGATGGCTACTACCGCCGTATTTTCCGGTTGCCTGATTCGCGCCGTGCCTGCGGAGCGCGGCATCCTGACGTGGAAACACATCGAGCCGGCGATCTATCCGCGTGGCGCATTTCGCGCAGCAACCGGGCTGATCGAAATTGAGAACACGACCAACCTGGCCGGCGGTAGCGTTACGCCGCTTGCGGTTATGGAAGAGATTTGGACCAAGGCGAAAGAGCGTAAACTCCCTGTGCACCTGGATGGGGCACGCATTTTCAATGCGGCGACGGCATTGCGCGTGGACGTGAAGACCCTTACGCGCGGTTTTGACACGGTCATGTTCTGCTTGTCGAAGGGGTTGGGCGCGCCGGTTGGGTCCATGCTCACGGGATCGGCGGAGCTGATCGATCGGGCGCGAATCTTTCGCAAAGCGTTGGGCGGCGGCATGAGGCAAGTGGGCGTACTGGCTGCGGCAGGACTGATTGCGCTCGAACAGATGCCGGCGAGGCTCCATGAAGACCACGCCAACGCCCGGCTGCTGGCAGAGGCACTGTCGAACCTTGAAAATGTGACCATCAACCTGAAGACCGTCGAGACCAATATTGTGATCTTCCGGCTAAAGGGAGGGGTGAGCGCGGCGGAAGTTGTGGCGCGTTTGAAGGTGCGCGGAATACTGGCCAGCACGCTGGGGCCGGATATGATCCGCCTGGTTACGCACTACGACGTTGATCGGGCAGCATGCGTGGCAGCCGCTGAGGCGCTCACCGAGGACATTGAAGCGGCTGTGACGGTGGCGTAGGTTCCCGCACAGGTTTGTGATGACATGTGCTTGTAACGTAGTCCAAAAATAGACTGAGCTATCAAGCACAACATAAAAAACACCAGTGTGTTACAAGCTCCATGAGGGCGGTTCGCGATCTATTACCAAAGGGAGAACCCCC
>PLZC01000224.1 GCA_003151985.1 Acidobacteriaceae bacterium | reverse complement strand
CCGCTGGCCAAGCTGCAGAAGGAAGGAGAGCTGGGTCGGCGGAAGATCACCCAGTGGACGCGCTACGTCACGGTGTTGTTGGGTGTGGTGCAGTCGCTGGCGATCGCGCTGACCCTCTCCCATGGCTCGGGCGGAGTCTCCTACGTGTTGAACCCTGGACCAGGCTTCATCCTGATGACCGTGCTGACGCTGACTACAGGCACCGCCTTCATCATGTGGCTGGGGGAGCAGATTACCGACCGCGGCATCGGCAACGGCATGAGCCTGCTGATCTTTACCGGCATCATTGCCGGACTGCCCCGCGGCGTAGGCGACCTGATCCAGAAGATTCAGACCAACGCCTGGGGTTCCTTTACCTTCATTGCGGTGCTTCTGCTCGTGGTGGGCATGGCGGCCGTGGTGGCCTTTATCGTATTCGTCGAGCGATCGGAGCGGCGCATTCCCATCCAGAGCGCACGCCGCATCGTTGGCCGGCGCATGATGGGCGGCCAATCCAGCCACCTTCCTCTGAAAGTGAATTCGGGCGGCGTCATGCCGGTTATCTTCGCCAGTTCCATCCTCTCGGCTCCTATGCTTTTCGGCCAGATGGACTTTGTGAGAAACAGCCGCTTCCTCGAGCCCATTGTTCAATCCCTGGCGCCCGGCTACCCGTGGTACGAAACCCTGTATGTTCTGGGCATTATCTTCTTTGCTTACTTCTACATCTCGATCGTGATGAAGCCTGACGACATTGCCGACAACTTCCGCAAGTCGGGCTCGTTCATTCCCGGCATCCGGCCCGGCAAGCGCACATCGGACTTCATCAACGACATCCTTACCCGCATCACGCTGGTGGGAGCGCTCTATCTGATTGTGATTTCACTGGTGCCCACTTTCCTCATCTCGGGCATCCGGTTTGACAAATTGTGGCTCGTGGGGCGGTTCTTCGAGAGTTTGCCCACCTGGGCGACGCACGGTTTGGGGGTCAATTTTTACTTTGGCGGCACCTCACTTCTCATTGTTGTGGGTGTAGCCATGGATACTGTCAACCAGATCGAATCGCAGCTGATCATGAGACACTATGACGGCTTTTCCCCGCGCTCCGGTCGCATTCGCGGAAGGAAAACCTGGTAATGCCATCATCTGAAACTTCTGCTAAAAGTGGTCTGGAGCCCAAGTTGCTTACGGTTCCCGGCCCGATTCTGTTATTGGGCGCGCCCGGCGTAGGCAAGGGGACCCAGGCAAAGGAGCTGGTCAAGCTTTGGGGAATTCCCCAGGTTTCGACCGGCGACCTGCTGCGTGGCAATGTCGCCAAGGGCACCGAGCTTGGCAAAGTAGCCAAGGAGATCATGGGTCGCGGAGAACTCGTTCCCGATTCGCTGGTCAACGAGATGGTCGCGGTTCGTCTCACTGAGCCCGACACCGCCAGTGGTTATATTCTGGACGGCTTTCCGCGCACTCTGCCGCAAGCCAAATGGCTGGATGGGCGTCTGGCCGCACAGCCCGGGACCCTTCCGCTGGTTGCCGTCAGTATCCAAGTAGAATATAATCAGCTTCTGTGCCGCATCACCGGGCGCAGGAATTGTCCTGTCTGCCAGACCATCTATAACGTCTGCTTCAAGCCTCCCCAACGCGATGGCTTTTGCGACATTGAAGGTGCAGCGCTGGTTCAGCGAGCCGACGACACGGAAAAGGTCTTCGAAGAGCGCATGCGCGCCTATGAAGCCATGACCGCGCCCGTCCTCGAGCATTACCGGTCTTTAGGGCGATTTGCGGAAGTGGATGGGGACCGGCCCATTAACGATATTGCGGCTGGAATCGTTGCCGCCGTCGAACAGTTGCGCAAGTAGCGCGGCTGAACGGCGTGTTTGTGCGTGAAGAAGCAAGTGGACAGTGAGCAGTGGTCAGTGATGCCTCCGGGCACTTACTGACCACTGTTCACTGACCACTGTTCACTGAAAGCGGGGTTTGTGGCGGTAGTACTGAAGTCGTCTCAGGAGATCGAGAAGATGCGGCGCGCGGGGCATGTTGTCCACGAAGCGCTCGAATTGGTGCGTGGCCTTGTAAAGCCGGGCGCCACCACTCTCGACCTGGAGAAGGCAGCCGAGGCGCGGATCAAGGAATTGGGCGCGAAACCGGCATTCAAGGGCTATCACGGTTTTCCCTGCGTACTATGTACCTCGGTCAACAGCGAGGTGGTCCACGGCATTCCGTCGGCCACGCGGGTGCTGAAGGAAGGGGACATTGTCTCGATAGACTGCGGGGCGATTGTCGACGGTTATTATGGCGACGCGGCCATCACGGTGCCTGTGGGGGAGAATATCCACCCCGATACGGCACGGCTGCTGCGAGTGACCGAAGCGTCGTTGCATGCTGGCATTGCCGCGGTAAGGCCGGGGGCGACCTTGGGCGACGTGGGCTCTGCGGTGCAGGGTGTAGTCGAGGCCGAAGGGTTTTCGGTGGTGCGGGATTTTGTGGGTCACGGCATCGGGGTCCACATGCACGAAGACCCGCAGGTGCCGAATTTTGGTGAAGCGGGACGGGGCATGAAGCTGCGAGCGGGGATGGTAATCGCCATCGAGCCCATGGTGAATGCCGGCAAACCGGATGTCCTGGTATTGGACGACGGATGGACCGCGGTGGCAACGGACGGAAGCATGAGCGCTCATTTTGAGCATACGGTGGCGGTAACCGCCAACGGAGCGACGATTTTAACCGAGTAGAAAGCAAACAGGCCGGGGGCGCCAAAACGTCCCGGCGGAAGCAGGATACAGTTTGTCGAAGGAAGACGCGATTGAGGTCATGGCAGTGGTCACTGAGACCCTGCCGAATGCCATGTTCAAGGTCAAACTCGAGAACAATCACGAGGTTTTGACCCATGTCTCAGGAAGGATGCGCAAGAACTTCATTCGCATCCTGCCCGGCGACCGTGTGGCCGTGGAACTGAGTCCCTATGACTTGAATCGCGGACGAATTGTCTACCGGTATAAGTGAACAGTGGACAGTGAACAGTGGCCGCTGGACAGCTAACAGTAACGGTGGAACTGGGCAAAAGGGAAAATGAACCGCGGCCAGGATTGGATGCGCGGAGAAGGGCAGTAACAATGAAAGTCCGTGCATCGGTAAAAAAGATTTGCGTCAAGTGCAAGGTCATCACCCGCCGCGGGGTGGTCAGGGTGATCTGCGAGAACGCAAAGCACAAGCAGCGCCAGGGCTAGCTCGAAGCCTGGTAACAACGGGAATCTCCACGGCAGTGGACAGTGGACAGTGAACAGGTAACGCGCCGGAATCGGCAGTACGCAAAGCAAACTGATCACTGTTCACTGACCACTGTCCACTGAAAAGGGGCTAGTTAGCCGAACTCAAGGCTTGCGATGAACCCCTGGAGACATCCCGCATAACCCGTGCGAACCGGTTGAGGCCGGGGGCACACAACCGCATTGCAAAGGAATCCGAATGGCACGTATTGCTGGCGTCGATCTGCCCCGCAACAAGCAGGCACGGATCGCGCTCACGTACATTTTCGGGATCGGCAATCCGCGCGCGCTGAAGATTCTGGAGAGGGCGAATGTTGACGCCTTCAAGAAGGTCCAGGATCTGGGCGAGGACGAGGTCAACCGCATCCGTCAGGTGATTGAGGACGAGGGTAACGTCGAGGGCGACCTGCGCAAGGACGTCCAGATGCATATCAAGCGCCTCATCGATATTCAGAGCTATCGGGGCACACGTCATCGTCGGTCGCTTCCGGTGCATGGCCAGCGTACCCACACCAACGCCCGCA
>PLZC01000452.1 GCA_003151985.1 Acidobacteriaceae bacterium | reverse complement strand
TGAACGGGGACGCTCACCAGGACATTGCAGTGGAATCGTTTGGCCCGTTTGGGATCGGCACAGTCCTGGCTCTCTACGGGGACGGCACCGGGCAATTCCCGCAACGCTTCAATTCATATCAGGGATCTTATCCCGGCTATGCGGGATTAGCAATAGGGGACTTCAACCGCGACGGGCGGCTCGACCTGGCGTACGGGTCCTCGGACGTCGGTGTTTTCATGCTGCTGAATTCAGGGGGCAATGCTTTCGCGAACGGACCGTCCCTCGATTATTCTTTCCTATTCGATCCCGTGGCCGGAGATTTCAACAACGACGGCTTTTCCGATCTGGCTGTCAATGACGGCTCGAATCTTGTCCTTTATCTCAACCACGGCGACGGCACTTTCGGGGCGGTGAGTTCGTACGCTACGGGTTCGCGTGCAGTCGCGATGCACGCAATGGATATCAATAAGGATGGCAAACGGGACCTGATCATGACGGACGATCAAAGCAACCAGGTCACGGTATTGCTGGGAAAGGGCAACGGCACCTTCCAGCCGGCGCGCCTTTCGCCGGTTTCGCAGATCCCTTCCGGTTTCACAGTGGGCGACTTCAACCGCGATGGCAAACTTGACGTTGCCGTGGCGCTCGAGAAATCGATCGAAGTCCTGCTGGGGCGCGGTGATGGCACCTTCGCGCCTGGCACGAGCTACTCCGCGCCAACGGGTGGAAATAGCCTTCTTCAGACCGATCTGCGACATGACGATAAGGAAGACCTCCTGTTCACCGATGGCCAACTGCTGTGGGTGATGTATGGGAATGGCGACGGAAGCTTCCAGGCGCCTATGTCGTACGAAGTAGGCCCCAACCCGATTTGGCTCACAGTGGGCGACTTCAACGAAGACGGCGCTCCCGATGTGGCGGTCGCTGAGGCGCAGAGCTCCGCGCTTACATTGTTGTTGAATACGGGCGGTACTCGCATATCCCTGAAGAGCACTGCGGCATCGGTTCACGCAGGCCAACCCGTCACGTTTACCGCAACCGTCGCGGCCAGTGTACCGGGATCACCCGTACCGACCGGGACCGTAGCGTTCAAGGACGGACCGAAGGGGTTCGGGTTTGTGCATCTGTCGAATGGGCAAGCCACCTTCACCACCTCTGCGCTGAGCCTCGGCACGCACACGATTACGGCATCGTATTGGGAGACGAGTTCGTTCAACCCGCATGTATCATCGCCCATTACGGAGCAGATAATGCCGTAGAAGTCTGAGCAGGTTCGTGACTCGGGTCACATCAAAAACTCCCAACAAGAGGTTATATGTGCCCGCCGGGCTACACGTCACTACTCATTGTTACAGAGTCGTTATGCTTCCACGCTTGCATGGAGGGCTGACTTTATCAGGACACCAATCGACCCTCCGATCCGCTTCCTCGCGATCAAATCACTTATTTGGAGCCCGATGAGCACATAATCGCCAACTCCACTCAAAGACAGGTGCCAGCAGGTCACATGGACGAAAAGTCGCCATCTCGGACAAGTGATTGACTCAAAGGGATTCGCAGAATCGTCGATCAATTACCGCGTGGCTGCAGAGTAATCGCAAAACCGGAAGTGAACTTCGGTTGACGACAACAGGCCAACCCTTGATTCCAAGCTGATGTCGACTTGGAAACACGCTCAGGCGATTTTGCATGAATCCAGAATCCCTCCCGGCCAGGTTACATCGACGTTTTGTGGAGGCCTAAAGAGGTTGCCTCTTGACTATAGTTTCCATAGAAACTATCATGGTTTCCATGGAAACGAGTAAGACGAGTTCTCAGCAAATGTCCGGCCTCGAGAGCCATCTCGGATTTTGGCTCAGGCGCGTCTCCAACGCTGTATCGGGAGCGTTCTCGCGTGCTCTCCAGGAGAAGCAGACTTCTTTGGCGGAATGGGTACTGTTACGCGAGCTTTTCGAACGCGGGCAGTCCCCTCCGGGCGAATTGGCCGAAATCTCGGGATTGACCCGCGGAGCGGTCTCCAAGATCATCGACAAACTCGAAGCGAAGGGCTGGATTCAAGCGGACGCAAAAGAGGGCGACGGCCGATTTCGCCTACTCTCCCTGACACGTGAGGGACGACGTAATGTCCCGGCCCTCGCGAAAGTTGCAGATACAAATGACGCACGTTTCTTTGACTGTCTGGACCAGGCGGAAAAGAAGGCCTTACGAGACCTGCTCACTAAAGTTGCAGCTCACAGCCGCATCCACGATGTTCCGACCGAATAGGAGAATTCACGTGAGTAAAGCGATCGACAACCTGACAGAGGCTATGAAACGCGCGGAAGCGATCCGTCCCCGCGTAGGTGGCTTCCCCTGCCTCGCCGAGGTGCTACGGCAAGCTGGTGTGATACGGAACGTATGGTCACTTCCTTCTTGCCAGAGTCTCTTCCTCACAGAGGACGGCCCTGTCGTCATGCAGGGCAATCCATTGATCACCGGGGCCGTCGATGTGCCAGCCTTCGATAAGGGAGCCTTGATCAAGGCTATCCGTATCGACCAAGCCGGCGAAAGCACCTTCCCGGAGTTCCTGGACGCCTCCTGGCGAGCTGGGGTCACACGCTACGACGTTGACCTTGAAGCACGCACAGTGACCTACCAAGGATGTAGAGGAGAGGAGTACGTCGAGGCGTATCCAGCAGTGAGCATCGGCTAAGCTCCGAACACAGAATGCCGGTTCTGCATAGCCGGCGTTCTCGACTCCTCGTGAGTCGGCCAGTGTTCGCCGATTTGGCGTGAGCAAGATCCGAGGTTGACGAGAACAGGCCAATGGCGGGTGGCCACGATCTATGGTTGACTGCCTGACCGCTGGCGCAGGGAACGCTCAGTCCGTGATAACAGGCCAACCCTTGATTCCAAGCTGATGTCGACTTGGAAACACGTCCAGGCGATTTAGCATGAAGCTAGGAACACTCCAGACGCTATGGGCGTTTGAACTGGTTCGTTCTTCTAAAGGATAACTACCCCTCCCAGACGCTTACATTACCGGTCAACCACCTTCGAAACGGCGATTCTCCGCCGAAACGATCCCGGTCTCCAATAGACTCGTTACAATATGGCAAAACGCATACGGCATGTCGGTTCCGTCGCCAACGAACTGGTCAAGAAGTCGCGCGAGGCGATGCTGACTGCCGTCCAGATTTATAACAACCCACAGATCGACTTCAAATCAGAACTATTCATAATAACTACGGTCATTGCATGGACATATCTCTTACACGCCTACTATCGCAAGCAGAAGATCGACTATAGACAGCTTTCCAGGTTACCTGGTCGTAAGAAGTACGCGACAACCCCGCGTGGTGCCGTTCGACTTTGGAGCCTTGAAGAATGCCTGGGTTGCAAAGACTCTCCGGTCGAAACACTCGTCAAGCAGAATCTGCTTTTCCTCATCGGTATCCGGCACGAGATCGAACATCAAGGAACGCCGCGAATCGACGATCAGATGAGTGCAAAATTCATGTCGGCAGCACTGAATTTCAACGCAGCCATCAAGAAGCATTTCGGACCAGTCCACTCTTTGGAGAAGGAGCAGGCGTTTAGCATTCAGTTTTCGACATTCGATGAGGACACAGCCAAAGAGCTCTTCTTGCAATCCGACCTACCCGCCAACATCCGTTCGTTCATCACAGACTTCGAGCGTGGGATGAGCGAAGAAGATTACAACGACCCACGCTTTTCATTCCGAGTCGCCTTCATTCGCAAGCTTGCCAATGGCAAGTCTTCAGCGGACAGATTGGTCGAGTTTGTCCCCGCTGGCACGGCGGCGGACGAGATGAACCGTGTCTACGTCAAAGGAAACCGAGAAGACTAAATACCGTCCTAAGCAGATCGTGGACATGATGAAGGCGGAAGGCTACAAAGGCTTTACGATGCATCAGCACACAGAGCTTTGGCAGGCACTGAACGCCAAGCAACCTGAGGGCAAGTTTGGCACAATGGTCGCCGAAACGACATGGCTTTGGTATCCGTCATGGATCAACGTGGTGCGAAAACACTGCGAGGAAAATGCAGCGCAGTACACGCCGAAGACGACCGCCCAGCCCGCCCTTGCCGCAAACCGCAATGCCGGGATTGCAATCAAGGACGGCGTCTGACCTATTTCCATTTCATTGGAACTAGCAGCCCTCGACCAGCGTTCGCCGATCCGCCTGCACATGATCTTCCGATCACGGTAACAGGGCGTAGCACTTATCGAGGGAGATCTCTGCACGTTACCGGGAGAGGTGTTGGGTACAGTGTCTTCACCAAGAGGGGGAAAACCAGGTCAGGAGCGAAGTCTTGGCGCATGGCCGATCCCGTCTCCACGCCACGGAAGATCTTGTGGGTCGGATCACTGACCCAAGCAGAAGCCGCTAGACGACCTCAAAGCGATATCACGCCGAGGTACAGCATTGTCAAAGCGCCTAATGCCACGTTGATGTCCGATCGTGGGCCGCTCGCCGGTTTTTGAATCAGTGAGTTACGAGAGAGTTCGTCCTGAGCGGGTTTGACACGTGTGGGAATACAGCATACTCATGGATGAGTTCCTGGCCAGTGTGCCCGGTCCGGTTTGCGAATGATCACGCGGAAGGAACAGGTGGAGGCATTCCACCGTATCGTTCTCCGTGTTCCCATACAGATGGGCCGCTTGCGCCGGTCCCATGATTGCTGCGCGAATGGTGGCTAGACCTAAATCAGCTTTACAAGGCAGATTCTGACAGGTGGCAGGGGAGAGATCGCCTCCCCGGTCGCTCCCTCGCGCTGTGACCTATTGGCTGACGTAAGCCGAGATCGGACAATCTGTGTAAACCGATCCAGTGGTCCAGGTGGCGGGCAAAGTGGTCAAGTTATTGGCGGAGTTCGTCTCACTGGAGCAACCGTGCGAGCGGTCTTGGAAGCGTACCGTTCCGCCACTACCGAGGATTGCGATCCAGTACTTCGATCCCTGCGTGATGGAGATGGGAGTAAATGCAACGGTGTTCCACGTTCCAGCGGCGAGTTGTGAGTCGACCGCCTGGCTGAGGAGCGCTCCGGGGTGCCCGCCAGCGTCGGCATACACGCCGATAACGACCTGGGTAGCGTTTGAGACTGCATTCAGGTAGAAGCTGATGGAACTAGCGGTTCCCGTTGCAGACGTCGTCGCCTGAAAGGCTTCAGCCACGCCCTGCGCGTTGTAGTCGGACTGAGTCTCGATGGTCTGGTCGCCCAGCAAGACTTTGGCTCCCCC
This sequence comes from Acidobacteriaceae bacterium, assembly GCA_003151985.1. Classification (GTDB taxonomy): domain Bacteria; phylum Acidobacteriota; class Terriglobia; order Terriglobales; family Acidobacteriaceae; genus Telmatobacter. The sequence continues at coordinate 4,061 of PLZC01000452.1, read as the reverse complement.
TCCTCCGCCGCCACCGGAGGTCAGGTTAAGTGTGACGGTGATGGTCTGCGGAGACTGCAGTGCGCCGTTCGCGGTGACGGTGAGGTGCCCGGTAAGCGTTCCTGCGGAAAGCCCGGCGATATTGATGCTGACCGTAAGCGTTTGCGGGGCTGAGCCGCTAGTGGGGGTGGCGGAAAGCCACGCGGAGTCGCTTGCGACTGTGAAGTTGACAGCTCCGTTTCCGGAGTTTCCGATCGAGACAGTCTGGGTGGCGGGGTTGGTTCCACCCACAGCGGCGGCGAAGGTCATGCTGGTGGGCGATACGGTGAGGGTGGCAGGGAACGTGTTTCCGCTAAGCGAAAACGCGCGCACCGTTCCGCCATCGCTCTGGCTGTAGCCGTTCCAACTGCCGACATAGACAGTGCCCTTGGCAACAGAGGGAGCCGCATAGGTGATGCCGAGACCAGCGGGGCTCTGCCAGAGTTGCGTGCCGTCTGTCGCGTTATATGCGATGACCTGGCCCGTTTGTCCGACGCCGATCAGGGCGATTCCATTTGCAATGGTGACGGTTGAATTAGGATTGTCGCCGCCCCCGAGAGCGCGGCTCCATGCCGCGGTGAGCGTACAGCTGTTGGTGACCTTCATGGCCACGATGCCGTCCGCGAAGCCATTGGCCCCTGGGCCGGCCGTGCCTTCGAAGAGCATGTTTCCAGTCGACCAGAAGGAGGGATCCGCCGCTCCCCCGCTGCCAAGCGAATCGTTTGCGATGTTGATAGGCAGGATCTGCGTCGGTTGGCCGCTCGCCATCAAATCCGCAGTTTTGAACAAGTAGATGTTTCCATTCTTCTTACCACCGGCTACCATCTGCGGGCAGCTGGAGGGCGTGAAAACGGTGGGCGTGGAGCCGAAGTCGAGATCGCACGGGCCGGCATCACAGGGGTAGGTGGGAGGATCCGATGGAAGATAGGAGCCGAGGACGTTGAGATTGGAGTCGTAGACGATCAGGCGGTTGGCGTAGGGCGTAGTGCTTTCGTTCACGTCCGCAGCCGCAGTCACGTAGAGATTTCCGTTGGAGGAATCGATGGCAACTCCACCGTATCCCCAGATGCCGCCGCCTGCATCGCTGGTGTTAGACAGGCCGGGTACGACCGGAGTTGAGGTTGCTACAACAGGCGTGGCGCTCGTCACATCGATCTTGTAAATGGTGCCCTGCCATGGTTGGGTGTCGCAGCCGTTGCTTCCGGTGGCGAAGTAGACGTAGTTACCGAGCTTGTTCAGACCGCCCCACACGCTGTTGGTAACGGGATTGGGGATGATGTTGCCGGTCTGGCCCAGGATGCTACCGTCGGTGAGCGATAAGCTATAGAACACACCGCCTGAAGAGACAGTGAAGACACGGAGATTGGCACGGTCGATGACGGGAGCGCCCGTAATGCCGAATCCCTCCGGGAAAACGCAGTTAGCAGCCTGCGCACCGAGGTTACGCTTCCAAAGTACGCTGCCGGTGGCAGCATCGAGCGCGTAGATGGTGTTGAGGGCAGTGGCGGCGATCACGACGTCGCGGCTAACTCCGCCGATGGTGATGCCTCCGGCAAACAGCGGCTGTGCGGTGACCTTTCCGTCAAGGCTTGCCGACCATGCGAGGTTGAGAGTGCCGACGTTTGAGGTCGTGAGCGCGGTCTCATCGGGAGTGAAACCGGTGCGCGCCGGGTCGTGATCGATGGTGAGCCAGTCTCCCGGTTGGCTCTGCACCACGACTGGGCTGACAGTCAGAGTGACAGTGATGATCTGCGGAGAGCCCTGAACACCGGTTGCCGTGACCGTAACGTGGGCTGTATAGGTGCCCACCGCCATTCCCGCACCAGTTGCCAAGATCTGAAGCCCAGCGGGTGCGCTGCCGGACGCGGGAGAGACGCTGAGCCAGGAAGCGTCGGAAGAGGCATTGAAAGCGATTGTGCCGCCTCCCGAGTTGGTGACCTGCACGATGGTGGCGCCGGGATTGGCGCCGGCGACCACCATATTGAAGGCGACCGAGTTGGTGGAGACGGAAAGGACGGGAGCCTGGGCTGTTGCCGATCCGGTACCGTAGGCCGACAGCGGGCAGTCATGGTAAGTGGTGCCTGCGGTCCAGGTGCCCGAAAGGCTGGTGAGTCCGGTGTTTTTATTGGTCTGGCCGAGGCACGGGCCGGAACTCTGATCACGGAATCGCAGCGTGCCACCAACGCCGAGGATTGCAATCCAGTATTTGCCAGCCGCACTGATGCTTGCAGAGGGAACGTTGACGGTGTTCCATGCCGCAGAAACGGGAGCACTGAGAGATCCGGAAGTGAGGAGCGCGCCAGGTGCCCCGGAGGCATCCGCGTAGAGGCCGGCATAAAGAGTAGTAGCGCTCGAACTGCTATCGATATAAACGATCAGTTTCGAAAGCGTACCGCCCGACGTCGCGGTAACTTGGAACGCCTCAGACTGTCCGCCGGCATCGTAGTCTCGACTGCCCCCCAAGGTCTGAGTGCCAAGGAAGGTAGTCGGCTGGGCCCAACTTGACCGACTGGCCATCAGCATCAGCACAGAGGAGATGAGAAGGCGAGTGACGAGAGAGGTCCGCGGCAGCAGAACTGACCGCGAAGGGACTCTGAAGGGGGCGGCGAGGCTTGGCATGACTGGTAACAAGCAAGTTGCATACCACACTCGAAAATGGGGTAGGCGGATGCTAAACTCCCTAATCTGCAAAGGTGCGTTAGCCAATCCAAACTCCGCATTGTGCAAATGGTTGCGCAGAGTGTGCAGGCGTAAGGTACTTCCATGCACACATGAATGGCGGGGACCCCCACCATTGCCTCACGTTTCATCTGCCGCGGAAAGCGCTCGACCCAATTGCGTACGAATCGGGCGCTCCGCGCATCGATGATCTCCAGCATTGCGCCGGCGTCGACATTGATGACCCCACTGCGCGGCATCTCCTCTCCTCGTTGTTCCCGGCCAACCGCACGCCCGGAAGAAGCCCCAGCATTATTTCTCGACCACGTTGCGCTCCCGCTGACCGCTCAGGTGGCTCACACGTACGGGGGGATGAAAAAGGGCGGGAGGATACAACGAGGTGGGCTCGCTCTGGACCAGGAGCGCCGCCTTCACGGCTATCGTTAGCACTAGCCCTGGTGTATGGCATCAACCGAAAACCAGCCGGGTTGCTTCAAAACTAAGGTCGGGTGTTTTCAACTGACGACAACAACAGGCCAACCTGTATTTCCACGTCGGCTGACTTGGAAAAGCGCTCGGGCGATTTTGCATTAACTGACATGCTGTCGGTTTGCCACTCCAAATCGCGAGCGAGGTCTTTAGCCTGCTGGAGAGCTGAAGGTGTCGAGCGGGTGTAAGGCGACGTTCCGTGTTTGCGAGCGGCGTTTCGTGGGGACCGAACCGAAGCGCATGCTAGTCTTTGCCGAAAAAGTGATTTGCCTGCGCGACCTCTGGAAGATCTGAATCGGCGTGGCCGCAGTTCGTAAGCAGCCTGCGGTAATGCTGTTCCGCGGCAGGCCGCAGTCCTGCCTCCTGGGCGGAAACCGCGGCGCCGTATTCCGCTCTGAGGCGTCCCGGGGTGGATTTCAGGGCCGATTCATAGGCCACCAACGCGAGCTTCGGCTGCTTTGCCAAAAGCAACATATCGCCCAGCATCTCCGGCGCGGGAGCGATGGAGCCTGGACTGACAGGCGATTTTTCGGTTGCGTCTTCCATTGCTGCGGCCGTTCTCATCTCTTGCACGGCCGCATCGTGATCACCATCTGCCCACTTGATCCACGCGCTCACAATCTTCAATTGAATATTCACCTGATCCGCATCGCCGTCGCCGCTCTGCGCGAGTGCGTCGCGCAGGGAAAGCAGCGGTTGCATTGCTGCCTGCGCCGTCTTACTGTCCCCGAGCCTTGATGCGCCAAGCGCGCGGGCGAAATAAAGAGTCGCCTGAGTCGACGCATATGCGTCCCCTGGTGAGGTTTGTGGAGGCAAGGGAAGGGTCGCGCCAGCGTCCCACTGCTGACGCTCGATCCAATACCGGGCTGGGATCGCAGCTGTCGCGTAACGCCCGG
>PLZC01000158.1 GCA_003151985.1 Acidobacteriaceae bacterium | reverse complement strand
GTGCCCTCAAAAATCGACTCGCCCATCTGGGGCATGATCACGTCGGTTGGCATGGATCACTCTCTCTGCGCTGCGGGACTGGGGGTTACGCGCCCGGTTTCAACCGGATTATAAATTGCTCTGCATACGGCAGCCGACCAGAACGGCGGAAAGAAGGCTGGCGCAATCTGCGTTGTAGGATGCCTGTACGCAGAATGCCATCAAGCTTTCACCGGCAGGTCGCCTGATCCCCTCAATCGCTCAACTTCCGGCGGAAAGCTCAACGGCGTGTCTTCCGCCGGAAATTCCCGCGGAGTGTCAGCGGCTGCCTGGGCCCGCAGTGCGGCCAGGCTCTCAACTGCCAATACCTGCGCCCCGAAGACAATCCCGAACTGCCGCGCCGCCTCGTGCGCCATTGCCTCCAGGCCCGGCAGTTCTGCTGGCCGCTCACTCGCTCGTTCCAACTCCCGCTCAAGACTGGTCACCGCGTGGTCAGGGATGCCACACGGAATAATCAACGAAAAGTCCTTCAAGTCCGTAGTCACGTTGAAGGCAAAGCCGTGCGAGGTAATGCCGTGCGCGACGTGGATGCCGATGGCGCCGATTTTGCGCTCCGGTCCTCCCTCTCCACCATCCCCGCACCATACCCCGGTAAGCCCGGCAACCCGCCCCGCCCGCACTCCAAAATCGGCGCACAGCCGAACCAGCGCCTCTTCCATCAGCCGGACAAAATCCACCGGCCCCATTCGCCCACCGATTGGATTGCGCAGGCTGCGCAGGTCGAAGATGGGGTAGCCAACCAACTGACCCGGTCCGTGGTAGGTCACATCGCCGCCGCGGTTGATCTCGTGGATGGTAACTCCGCGACGCGCCAGCATCTCATCCGACGCCAGAATGTTGGCCCGTTTAGCGTTGCGCCCCAAGGTCAGCACCGGCGGATGCTCCAGCAACAGCAGCACATTTTCCACCCGGTTCTCCAGTCGCAGGGCGGCAATCTCCGCCTGCAACCGCAGCCCCTCGTCGTAGCCCACCCGCCCCAGATAGAGATACTCAATCATCGTCTTCTAATTGTAGCTACCCAGGATTGTAGCGAGGGGGACTCCAGCCAGCTGGCCGGCATCATTGCGGGACACGCTCATTCCTCAAGCCGCGCAGCAAACAGCCTTTCAAATACGGTCCTGTGCTGCCAGGCAACCAGCAGCCAAAGGAGCGTTGCAAACGCACCCATCCCAATGCCGCTCGGGTTCATCAGGAGGTGAAAAACAAGGATGTTGAAGAGTACGGGTCCCAGCAGCGTCAGCCCCAACCCCACAAACCGATTTACCAGGAACAGAATCGCGGCGACAACCATGATCGCGCCCACGACGTAAAAGTAGTGCGCAGCAAACAGGGCAGCTGTAAACTGCCCGGCCAACCCGGGCGGCATCGGCCCCATGGGGATGAAATTCAGAAACATATTGGAGCCGAAAACCAGAAACATCACGCCCAGCAAATAGCGGGCAATCGTCGAGGCAATCTTCATTGAGTTCTCCTTCGATTGATTGAGATGAAGCCGGGAATGAATCGCGCCGGGAGCGGGTTCGGAGCTCCGTGAATGAGGAAGGGGATCCACTACCCAACGAAGGATGATTCTACCGCGTTCGCCGATTCAAATCATCTGTTTACAGAAATGTTCTCTTCCAATTGCGGCCAGTTTGATACAGTGTCTCTACACGGAGTGCCGCTGAACGAAACTGTCTAATTCGTCCTCTCACACACTGCCTCGCCGGCTCGCTTCGGTTGAGGCGTGTCTTTTGCTGTTTTCAAAGAGAGGCTAAGGTCCCGTGAATCTCGAACAATTTGGATGGTCTGACTTTTTTGAGCGCCAGCTTGCGGCTGGTGCAACGCCGGGCCGCGTGGCTTCGGCGAATCATGGCCGCTTTCTAGTATGGACAGCAGCGGGCGAAGCGGATGCAAGCGTCAGTGGCCTGCTGCGCCGCAACGCTGCCCTCTGGCCCGCCGTAGGCGACTGGGTCGTACTCCGCGACGACGCTGAAGTCATCGTCAAGGTGCTGGAACGCAAAACAAAGCTCTCTCGCAAGCAGCCTGAGCGGGAGATTCGCGAGCAGGTGCTGGCCGCCAACATCGACGTGCTGTTCATCGTCAGCGGTCTGGATCGCGACTACAACGAGCGGCGCATTGAGCGCTTTCTGGTTATGGCGCGGGAAAGCGGCGCACGGCCCGTTGTGCTGCTCAACAAGTCTGACCTCGCCGCCGAGCTTGGCCTGGACCTGGCTGACGTGGTGGCGCGAACCGAGCGCCTGAGCCTGGGCGTTCAGGTCGTAGCGCTGAGCGCAATTTCAGACCACGGGCTTGACGCGCTGCCTGCCTTGCTCGCTCCCGGCGAAACGGCAGCGCTCATCGGCTCATCCGGCGTGGGAAAGTCCACCATCCTGAACCGACTGCTGGGCGATGAGCGCCAGCGAACCACCGCCGTACGTGCCAGCGATAACCGCGGCCGCCACACCACCACGACCCGCGAGCTGTTTGTGATGCCCGGCGGCTGGCTGCTGATGGATCTCCCGGGCCTGCGTGAGGTGCAACTGTGGGCCACGACGGAAGACCTTACCGACAGCTTCGAAGACATCCAGGAGCTGGCCCAGGCCTGCCGCTTCCGCGACTGCGCCCACGCCGGTGAACCGGGTTGCGCCGTGGAAGCTGCCGGGCTTGACCCCGCCCGCCTGGCCAACTACCTCAAGATGCAGCGCGAGTTGGCGCACCTGGAACGAAAGGTCGATCCGCGCCTGGCCAAGGAGACCCGCGCCAAGTGGAAGGCGATCGAGAAATCCGTGCGCCATCATCCCAAACGCGATCCGTAAGCCGCGAAGCCGCCTTATCGGCTCACCTTCAACACCCATGCGGGTTGGCGCAGCAGTTCGTCGCTTAGCTCGGGAAGCTCAAGTTGCACTCCGCTGCCGGCGGCCTTGAACTTCACCGGCGCCGCCGATCCCAGCAGCGTCACAGACTTGACAGCGCTCACGTCTTTCAGCAGAAAACTGCGTCCCGGCCAGCGCGGCAAAATTGCGAACACGTCGTTGCCTTTGCTGGTGAAAAAGGCATCGATTGCCGCTTTGCCCGCTTCCGGCTTGGCAGCAAGTTTCGACACATCATAAGGCGTCTCGTACTCGCTGTTGTACTTCACCGCGGGGACTTCCCCGGCGCTCCATTGCTGCGACGTCTTCCACGGCTTGGTGCCGTAGATCGCCTCGCCGTTCACCTTCAGCCAGTCGCCGATCTGGTGCAGCCGGTCCTGCATCACCACGGGAATTGTCCCGTCTCCCGCTGGCCCAATGTCCAGCAGGAGGTTGCCGCCCCGGCTCACGATATCCGTCAGCATGATCACCAGCTCGCGCCCCGTGTGGTAGTCCTCCAGCCGCTCGGCGCGGTTGTACCCATAGCTGAATCCCATGCCGCGGCTCTCTTCCCACGGGTGCTCCATGCCGCTCATGCCGGCCGTGTATTCGGTGGTCCAATAGCCGCCGTGTTTATGCCGCGTCTCGCTGCCCCAGCGGTCGTTGATCACCACCTCATCCTTCACCGGCGACTCGTTGAACAGCCACGCCAGCAACTCCGGGCTATGCCACTCGGTGGAAGGAATCTCCCACTCTCCGTCTGTAAAAATGATCGACGGTTTGTAGCGCGTCACCAGGTCCTTGAATTGCGGAGTCATATGCTCGCGGACGTAGCGCGGCTTGTCCGTCAGCCACAGCGGGTTATACCACTCATAAAGCGAATAGTAGTAGCCCATGCGCAGACCCTTGGCCCGCACCGCATCGCTCAGGTCGCCCAGCACATCGCGCTTCGGTCCGGTCTCGACCGCGTTCCACGGCCGGCCCCAGGTTGCCGAGGCCTCCTTGCTCGGCCACAGCGCAAACCCCTCGTGATGCTTCGAGGTCAGCACCACATACTTCGCTCCCGAGGCCGCAAAAATCTCCGCCCACTGTTGCGGATCGAATAACTCAGCCTTGAACTCCGGGGCGAAGTTCTTGTAGTCGAACCCGGCTCCATACTGCTTCTGGTGATAGGCCCAGGTGCCCGTCTCAATCCCGTTGGCCTTCGCGTTGTCCCGGCCCTCGTTCATCTGGTGCCAGTACCACTCCGCGTAAGCAAGCTTGCCCGGAATCACCGGCGCATAAGCCGGCACCGAATAAACGCCCCAGTGAATGAAGATGCCGAACTTGGCGTCGGTAAACCATTCGGGCGTTGGCCGCTTGTCAATCGAGTCCCAATTCGGCTGGTACGTCTGCGCACCGAGTGGTGTCAGCATAAGAAGAAAGAGAATTAGCCGCTTCATATTCAGGTCCCTTCAGTAGAAGGAAAATCATCGCACAACGCTCCGGCATGAGATAAGGCCATCCTGTCATGCAACTCCTACCGCACTGCGCAGATTCGGCAGTAAACTGGAAGAAGATTGAGGAAGAAAGACCGCCATGCGACCCTCTGAAGTATTGCCGCAGCATCGTGAGACGATCCGCCGGCTAGTCCTGGAGGCGGGCATGGCGAATCTGCGCGTCTTCGGCTCCGTCCTCCGCGGAGAAGACGCCGAGGGGAGTGACCTGGACCTGCTGGTGGACCCCGCACCAAGGACGAGTTTGCTTGACTTGGCTGGCTTGCAAATCGAAATCGAGGCGCGAACCGGAGTCAAGGTGGACCTACTCACTCCAAGGGGCCTTCCGCTGAAGTTCCGGCAGAGGGTTCTCGAAGAGGCTCAGCCGGTATGAGCAAGCATCCGGAACGCGCCCGGGACTACCTCGGCGAGGCTGCCAGTAATCTGCTTGGGAAATGAGACAGATGAAACAGACAAAGCGGAAAATACTCATCGTTCACGTCAATGAGATGGAGCGCTATGCAGGCTACCCTGGCGACATCGATCCGAGGGAAAAGCATAACCATGCATCAAAGGATGGGGTGTCTGAGCGGTTTAACTTCAAACGCGCGCCTGAGGGGAAGTTCTACGGCGCATGGTGTAAAGGTAAGGCCGACCTCCGCAGAATTGACCCACAGTTAAATAAGAATGCCGCTACGGTGGATGGAGTTCTCTTAATCTTCTGGGCAACAGTTGGGAAAGGCGACTACCGGATAGTGGGCTGGTACGAAGATGCAACAATCTGGAAAGAAGCGCAAACTAATCGGTGCAAAGATCGCGACATAAAGAGATTTATCGCTGAAACAACTCGCTGCTTCCCATTGCCAAGAGAAGAAAAATTCTCCGCGCCGCTCCCCGTTGGGAAGAAGGGCGGAATTAGTCCTCACTTCGGTCACTGGTATGCCTACTCAAAGACCCTAGAACGCAAGAACGCGCCGTGGCTAGATCGCATTATTTCGTCGATTGATTCCCATGAAGCAACACCGCCGAATGGTGATAAAGATGATGAGAGTGCAATTGATATGGATACGGCAGATGATGAGAAAAGGCATGGATTTCTTTCGAATGCAAGAATTCGCAGGGTAATCGAGTTGTTCGCGGAAAAGAAGGCAATAGAATCGTTCAAGAATAGTGGTTATACATTTGTACAAAAGGTTGGGAAGCCTTTTGATTTAATTTTTAGAAAAGGCTCGCAGCAGCTCTTCGTTGAAGTGAAGGGGACGCAGGTGGCCAATGGCGGTCGCATTTTTCTTACATATAACGAGGTGAAGTGTGCAAAGGACAAGCAGCCAAATTATGCGCTGTTTTTGCTGCATTCAATCAACGTTAATAGTGATGTTGAAGAGCCCACGGCCTCAGGAGGAGTGAATCGCATAATCAATCCCTTTCAACCGAAGGATGAGCGGCTGAAAGCTATCAGTTACCAATACGAACTCGATCCCATCTAAAATGACGGATTAACGCGCCCGGCGCTAGACGAGAGTTCGATTTTGAGGTTGTCGCCTTGGAAATTCCCAACCGCAACTGGTAGAGCCGCGTTTGCGATACACTACCCACTGGCAGGAGGACCGGGCGGTCGCTGCCGGAGGCTTCGCGCAGGCGATGTCCGCCGGGGGAGGAAAGT
>PLZC01000422.1 GCA_003151985.1 Acidobacteriaceae bacterium | reverse complement strand
GCATTGTTCGCGCTGAATGAGATCAGTCTGTCGGAAATAAGAAAATTGGAAACTGTAACCCATTCTGAATCAACAACATACGTAATTGCGTAGAATTTGCAAGTTATTGATTCTAAAGGGTAGAAATTCTATTCCCGACTGACTCCTAGGAACCAGCGGCGGTTTTGGCCGGGATTCCAGACTGGGAACAGGGGTTTGGCGACCAAGGATCGTCGCGAAGACATCGCAGAGCGGCCGCGAAAGAGCGGCAGATACGCTTGTCCCACACACCAACTTCGAGGAGAGGTGTCCGGAGCAGTAGATCAAGCGGCCAGATTGTAGCGGTGATGCAGGCCACCGAGTCTCGGCGTAGCTTCCACTCTGCAACCTACATCAGAATTGCTCTTTGCTTCGCGACCGGCGGGCGTTCCCTTCTCCAAGGCAAGATGTGTTCGGTCGTCGTGATAGTAACCGACGTATTCCTTCATCAGGCGGTTCAGATGGCGTTCATTGACAACGATCACAGGACCATATTGTGATGGCCGACACAGGTTTGGAAAGTCTTCATGCAGAAGGTCGTCGGATAGGGGGTTCCCCTTATCCCAGAATCGAGAGATTCAGTGCAATCTATCACCAGTATCAGCCGGGAGGCCCGTGTAAACTGGCCGCGGCCCATCTGGGCCACCGGCAATCTTATGTCAAGGATTGCTCACAACGATGTCAAACCAACATGTTCGACCCAAACCGCATACGGCAGTCACCAGCATCAAGGGTGACATCAACTCAACCAATACCCAGGCAGTGCCCATCAGGTGTGCAGACGAGATACATGATTCACCCCGACAATTGGCGGAACGGTGGGGACTGAGCCCCGAATGCATCCGTAATCTGTTCAGGGATGAAGTTGGAATACTCGTGATCCTCAGGCCTGAGAAGCTCCGCAAGAAGCGGATCTATACGACTTTGAGGATCCCGCGGTCAGTTTCGCACCGTGTCCACTGTCAACTGCAATCCAAATAGTCGCTGCCTGCAACCGCCCGGCCCCTCAAAGGCCGGGCATTTCATTGCCCAGTGACAGTGGCGCCCCTCTTCTTCATCGTCGCCACAGACTTCTGCTTCAACAACCTGAGGCGATCAGGCACCCAATGACCATAGTATTTCTCCGTCACGGTTATGCTCTCGTGGGTGAGGAGTTTTGACACATCCTCGAGCGCCATGCCGGCCAGCAGGAAGTGGACGGAGCAGGAGTCCCGCAACATGTGGGAATGGAAGCGCATGGGTTGTCCCTTTGCGTCCTTGAAGGACAGCGACTTGTTCAACTCACGGATGAAGTTGTCCCACTTGTTGCTCAGCGTCTGCCACTTTATCCCCTTCGACCAGAAGAAGTAATCCGGCAGGAACCGGGGACGATCGCTGGAGAGCGCTTGGAGCGCGGCAACCGCCTCGTCGGGCAGGATGCAGTCTACCTGCGCTCCGGTCTTCTTCGTCTTGGTCCTCAGGTTGTCTCCGACCAGCGCTGTGCGCGGCAGCATCAGGCAATCCAGGATCCGCATGCCGCTCCACCACTGGAGAAGGAACAGGGCACGGAACTCCTTGGCGAACTCATGCAGCATGCCGGACTGCTTCTCGGTGAACCGCGGGATCGTCGCCAGCAGTTCCTCGAACTGGGCGACAGACAGGATCTCGGTGCGCTTGGTGCTCTTCTTGATCGCCGTCAACTCCTGGGCCGGGTTGCTGGTGATGAATTTCAGCCGTACCGCATAGCGGAAGAATCGCTTCAGGTAGCCCTGGAAGTGCGACTGGCTGGTGGCGCCGATCCGGTTGTACCTCTTCTCCGCTGTATCGGACCACTGCCCGCGCCACAGATCCAGCATGTCGGCGGTTATGTCGGCGAGGCTCCCGATCTCTTGGTCTTCGGCCCAGGAGTTGATTCTCTTGGCCGCCGTTTTGTAGATGGCCGCGGTCTCTTCGGAGCCAATCTTCTGCGCCGACAGCCAGCGCCCGGTGGCGTCGTTGACCGTGATATTCTTGACCTTCTTGAGCGCGGCTTTGCGTGCTTCTTGTTCTGCGATCTCCACCAGCTTCTTCTTTACTGGATCACGGCGGTCGCGCTCGGCTTGGGCAAGTCTCTCTGCCTGTTCCCAAGACCGGGTTCGGGCAGATACGATGTGATCGTGGCCGTCTTCGTAGATATAGATGGCTTTACGGCAGTTGCAACGCTTCCAGTCTCGTTTTGAAACCTTCGGGCAGTCGGGGGAGTGACGAGTGAATACAGAGATCGTCGTGGTGGCGGGAATTGCCGGGCTTTTCATACAGGAACTCTACGCTCTCCTGCAGTTTTCCTACAAAACACCTTTCACATGCGCTAAGTTATTGACTTCATTGAAAGACCTACGATGCACCTGATTCTGTTTATCGTTTTTGCCGGATTCTGCCTGGCGGGAGCCATCAACCTCCTCCTCCAGAGCCACCCCATCAACAGCGCCCTGTCGCTGATTGTGGTGATGACCTCGCTGGCTGTCCTCTACCTGTCGCTGGGCGCTGAGTTCCTGGCCGCCGCTCAGGTCATTGTCTATGCCGGCGCCATCATGGTGCTGTTCATCTTTGTCGTCATGCTGCTGAACGCAGGCCGCGAAGAACGCACCATGGGCAGCCGCTCAGCGCGCACGGTAGGCTTTCCCGCTGTCGCGGTGACGCTGGGAATCTTGGCCACCGTCATATTGCACGCGCAAGGATTGGGCGCGGCGGGGTTGGGTCAAGGAGTTACCACCACCGAGGACTTGAGCCGCATCCTTTTCACTGAACTCCTGCTTCCTTTCGAGGTAACTTCCGTGCTCATCCTCATCGCAATCCTGGGCGCGGTGGCGCTGGCTCGTCACGGCGACGGTGAAAGGCCGGTGAGCAAATGAATTCCATCCTCTCGCAGGAAGTCCCCCTCTCCTGGTATCTGCTGTTGAGCGCGGTTCTGTTTTGTCTGGGTGTTCTCGGCTTCCTCCTTAAACGCAACCTGATTACCGTCTTCATGTCCATTGAGCTGATGCTCAACGC
>PLZC01000087.1 GCA_003151985.1 Acidobacteriaceae bacterium | reverse complement strand
CGGAACTGGCGCTTCTTCTGCTTGCGGCCGGTGTAGGCAAACTTCAGGCCGCGCTCGACGGCTTCCTGGGCTGCCTGGTAGAGCTTGGACTTGGTAAGGAAATAACCGCTTGCGCGCTCGAGAATCTTTTTGCGGCGGTCACTCCGCTTGGTACTACGTTTTACGCGGGGCATTGGGTGTTCTCCATTTTGCGTTCGTTGTCATCGCGGCTGGAGGCAGGAGGCCCATCTGGGACGGGCGGTAAACCTCTTCACTCGCTCTTTCAAGCCTTGATCTCTCGGCTGGTCCGGAAACTCTCCGGCCCGTCCGGGGGCCCGCGCAACGCGTTCGCTGGGGCCCTGAATCGCCTTCCCGTTTTCGGGAGGAGGGCTCATCGATCAGGCGTACGGAATCATGCGCGCGACCTTGGCGTAATCGCCGTCTGAAACCATCAGGGTTTTCCCCAATTTCCGTTTCACTTTTGGCGATTTCGACGTAAGGATATGGCGCGTCTTGGTCTGGTGCCGCTTGATCTTGCCGGTTCCAGTCTTGCTGAAGCGCTTTTTCGCGCCCGTATGGGTCTTNNTCAACTTGGGCATTGTCTTCTCTTTGTCCGCTGCAGCGGGTTGAATTCAGATCCAATCGCTCAGACGTTATTGCCCGTGAGACAGGGGTTCCCCTGCCCTCTTGAGGCTTCAATCAGTATAGCGCATGGTTCGAATCCCGCCAAACTGCAACTGCTTCCCTATTCAAACCGGTAAAGCGTGACCTTTTCGACCTTTACTTGCGGCCGGTCGAAGCGCCAGTTCTTTCCCTGGTCGTTCTCGTCACCATTCAACCGGCGGCCGGGAACCCACTTTCCATCCTCGAAGGTGCCCTCGTCCACTGCGGCGATGCCCACCTGCGGGCCGGCCGGCGAGCGGGGAGCAAAAGTCACCCGGAATCCTTTGCCTGCGCCGGTAAATTCGTTCGGGCCTGTGGCCATGATGAGCCCATAACCGGAGTCGGCGTGTTCGCCGAAGATCTCATCCAGGGATACGTGGACCGTGTAGCCGTTCATGACGAACTCGGCCGCGGGCCTTGACTTATCCAGCACGAAGCCATGGATAGCGCCGGCGCTTTGGAGTTCTGCAATCATAGGCGCAAGACTGGCCAGCACACTGTAGCTGGCTGGAAGGTCGGCCTTGGGGTCTGTGTCGTCTTCAATGGCGAAAGGCGAAAACCCGAAGCCTGCTTCCTCGCCTAGCGCGTAAAAAACATTCGCGGCACCGACCGCGCCGCCCCTGGCCTCGGGCATGAAGAGCGGGTTGCCGTCGCGATGGTAGCGGCGGGACCACTCGACAAAGTTCGGGGCGTAAAGGTCGGGCGCATAGAAATCGATGGCCTGCCCTGCCGCCTTCCACACGTCCACAACGCGCGGCTCCGGGCACCCGCTGGGATAGTCGCCGGGCTGCGAATCATCGCCCGCGAGCCAGGTATTCACGTACATGGGGAGGTTGTAGGCGGCTTTGCCCCGGGCGGTGACAGCCTGAATGAAGCGCGCATAATGCCACGCCATAAAAACCTCGTCGGCTCTCGATGTGTCGCCAAAGACTCCCGCCCATGAACCAGCCGCCTTGTCGCCGTTCTCATCCCATAGCGCACGCAGGTCGGGATATAGGGTGTCGCGATGCGCTTTGAGGGAGGCGGTCAACTCCGGCGGTACCGGCGAGGCGAAGGCCCGGTTGGCCGCCGCGGAGTGGTCGCGCGAGTCTCCCAGAACGCCAACCTCGTTTTCCACCTGCATCATTAACACGGTGTGTTCCTGGCCATCCACTTCCTTCAAGTGCTGCATGAGGGCGGCATAGGCGCGCGCATCCGCTTCCTGGGTCGCGGCGCTCATCGGGCTCAGAATCTCCACCTCGGTGCCGTGCTCGACAATGCGTGGGAAGCGGCGCGTGTCCTGCTTGACCCACACAGGCGCATAGCTCGACATGCCGTTCTTCCACGAGGCCAGCCACAGAAAGACGATGCGCTCATGCAAGGGCCGCGCCTGGGCGAGCAGGCCATCGACGAGCGTGAAGTCGTAGCTGCCTTCTTTGGGCTCAATCAGTTCCCAACTCAGAGGCGTGATGATCGTGTTCAGGCCCATCGCGGCTAACTTGGGCCACAGGGGCTTCATATACTCCAGGCTCGACGAGGAGGAATTGTGCAGTTCGCCGCCCAGAATGAGGAAGGGCTTGTCGTCCACGATGAGTTGGATGGCAGCGCCTTTCTTTTCGAGGTGCGGCGCGGCGGCGGGTTGCGCGGAAAGTACGGCGGTTTGAAGACAAGTGGACAGCAGAAGAATTGACAACGCAGAAAGTCGGGTATGCATATCGGTTGGGAGTCTAGCATAGACCGATTCGCTCGGCTTTCCGGTTCCCGATTCGGTTTTCTTTTTCAAATGCGGATAGCTTGCGTAGGCTTCGCAGCCATCTCGCGTTGTCGGCGAGACGCTGGAGAAGTAGTGTTAGGGCGATGGCCGTTCTCTCTGTCGATCTTGCAACCCGGCGCTGGTCTGACCTGGGCGTTGTGCTCTTGGAACGCGCGCAGTCTGTCCACGGCAATGACATAAGCCGAGAGCTGGCGCTGAAGCCGCTGTTCAATCCGTCTAAAGGAGACGAAACCGCCGCCTGCCCCATCACCTGCGAAATCATTCCCTGGAATGATGCAGGCCCGGTTGACGCAGACATCCTTGCCGGGCGGCTGAACCACCTTTGTGGCGTGCGCGGCGTACGCACGCTCATGCTGGACGGGCCACAGGCCTGGAAGTCGCATTCGAACGGCTTGGAACACGCCCGAGTGAGCGAGCGGCAACTGAACACGCCTGCCAAAACCGGCCTTCCCGGCATCGTGAAACCGCTCACTTACAGGCCTTTCGCCGAATTCTGCATGGACGTTTACGATGCGCTTTGCCGGCGCGGCTGGCGGCGGTTGGACGCGGTGGGCCAACCCGGTTCCCCGGTCGAGCGCGTGCTTGTCGAGATTTACCCGTACGCAGCCTGGAAGTCGCTGGGGCTCAAGCCTCTGCCCGCAAAACGTCGGGCCAAGGTAAGCGACCTGGCAGAGGCCTTTGGCGCATTGCGCAGCATGATTCCCTTCACCGTAAACAGGCCGCCGAACCACGATCAGCTACAGGCCATTGTGGGCGGCATGGCCGGCTTGGCTCTCGAAGAGCGCAACACGGGCGGCGCACGCATAGTGGGCAACCCGCCCCGTCGTGAGGAGGGACATTGGCGCGAGGGCTTCATTGTTCTGCCTTTGCCGCCCCTCAAGTCGATCGGGTTGCGCTGGCTCCACTAATCAGCGATAGAAGGAACGCCCTTCATTGACGAAGGTTAGGCTTTCGATTTAGCGATACCTGGTATACTATGATATATTATTCATGAGAAACCACATATCATGAGTAACCCGGGCAGATTACCCGTGACTTTGAACTGTATATTTTTGCGCGCTAACGGCGTGACTGAATTTCGAATTTCGGATCTGGAGCTTGAACGATGACCCCAGAAATAGTAACGGCAGAGTTGGGGCTTGCTATCAAACTCGACCGCGCGAGTTATGTGCCATATTACGAGCAGATTGTCAGTCAGCTACGAGCGGGAATTCAGTCAAACGATTTGCGTCAGGGCCAGACAATCTGGTCGCAGCGCGAGTTGGCGCAATTACTGGGGATAAGTGTACTACCGGTCAAACGGGCATTTGAAAGACTCCGCTCCGAAGGACTGCTGTTAACTTCAAAAGGCAAGCGGCCCGTGGTCGGAGCCGGCAATGTGCCTTGGAATGTTCAAGATTTGTGGAGCTTTTCGGAAGAAATCAAAAGCCGCGGACTTGTGTCATCCACTCGGCTCCTTGGCATTGCGCGAATAGCGGCGGATAAGGAAATTGCGGGCGCTTTGCAGCTAGACGCTGGGGATGAAGTGTATCGAATGACCCGTCTTCGGTCCGTGCAAGAGGGGCCGCTGGCACTCGAAACTGCTCATGTTCCGGCTGCCCACTTTCCAAATCTTGAGGCGCTGGATTGGACGACAGGTTCGCTTTATGCGGCCATCGAAAATGTCTACGGCTACAGAATCGATCGCGGCGAGGAGCGAATTGGCGCGGTCAAAGCCGGACACGAAGAAGCGCACCTGCTCAAGGTCGACGTCGGGTTTCCACTCTTGAGCAGTCGAAGGATTGCGTGCGATGCGAATGGAATGCCTGTGGAGTATGGCCTGTCGTTGTATCGCGCTGACCGCTACGTTGCTCGTATTCTGACGCTTCGAAGACACCTTTAACAGACTGGTTGAAAGCAGGTCCCGCAGTTATGAATAGCCACGATCGCGTTTTTGCACTTATCGATGGACGCCCGGTTGACCGTGTTCCTTTGATGCCGATTACCATGATGTTTGCGGCAGACCTGATCGGCAGAAAGTATCTTGACTATGCTACCGATTACCGGGTTCTGGTGGAGGCTCAACTACGCACCGCTGAACGGTTCGATCTCGATTTCGTGTCGTGTATCTCAGACCCGGCACGGGAAGCAGGGGACCTGGGAGCGAAGGTGCGGTTCTTTGATGACCAGCCACCAGCTTTCGTGGAAACCGACGCGCTCCTTGCGGATAAGTCCAATCTTTCTAGATTGAAAATCCCTGACCCCACGAGTGGCGGAAGGATGCTGGATCGTGTGCAGGCTGCGGCTCTCTTGAAAGAAAGAATCGGCTCGGAAAAGATCGTCGAGGGATGGGTCGAAGGTCCGTGCGCCATGGCCGCCAACCTGCGAGGCATCAACACTCTGATGCTCGATTTCTACGATGATCCGCCATTCGTTGAGGAATTATTGGCATTCGTGACGGAGGTGGCGATTGTATTCGCTCGTTCTCAACGGGATGCGGGAGTCGATTTGATGGGTGTGGGAGATGCGGCCGCATCGCTGATCGGCCGCCCCATCTTTGAGAATGTTATTCTTCCCCACCATAAAAAACTGGTAGCAGAGCTACGCGGCATGGGGCTAAAGACCCGTTCTCACATATGCGGAAATACTTCGAAGATATGTGAGGCGCGCGCCAGCATCGGCTACGACATCCTCGATTTCGACTCCCAGGTTTCGCTGCAACTGGCACGGGAAAAGATGGGGCCCGATCCTATCATTCTCGGTAACATCGCGACAGTGGCAGTTATGGAACAGGGGACTGCCGATGATGTTCGGCGCGCGGCAGCCGAATGCCAACGAGCAAGTGGAAAGAACTACATATTGTCCGCCGGTTGCGAGGTGCCACGCACTACCCCGATGGAAAACATGGAAGCACTCTGTAACTACGCACATCCCTGATGTTACGGGCAGAGATCAGCTAAAAGCTATCCGTCCCACCACAACTGCCGACGCCGAAGTGAACCCGTGGAGAGGCTGCGCAGGATTGCGTTCGACCGGAACATTGTGACCGCCGACGACGGCATCGTAGCGCTCCCACGTGAGCCCGGTCTTCTCCCAGGTGGTAATTACATTGGCCATAAAGCGCCGGCTGACGTCACGCGCACGTTGATGATAACCATAGCGTTTGAGGGCCTGGGCAACGGCAACATGCTGCTGTGGCCAAGCTTCCGGATAGGCCCATTCGATATTCTTGAAGTGGGGTAGCTGCCTAAGTACA
>PLZC01000218.1 GCA_003151985.1 Acidobacteriaceae bacterium | reverse complement strand
AAACAAGGCGAATGGCCCGCTCAAGGGAGTCGCAAGCACACTTGCACTCTCATCGAACATGCTGCCATTTCCTCAGATACGGGGAGATAACAGTCGGTCAGCGTCTTGAGTAAGGGGTGAGCCAATTTGAACACCTCGAAGAGGGGATGGGGCCTATCCGACGTACGGAAAAATAGTGATCGCGTCGGGAGAAGAATGTCAACAACATTTCGTGAAATTGCATCAGTGGACTAGCTGCCTTAATACTGTAAGCGCAACCCGTTGGGGTCATTTCCGGCCGGAAGACGCTACCTGTTGTAGTTCCTGTACTCAGGCAGCTACCCCACTTTGCATCATTCAATTCTTTGAAATTTGATGGTGGCTCAGGAAGGCCGTTGCTGCTCGACGATCCGATTGATGGCTGCTCCAGCAACTATGTCGGATGACGACACAAAGCATATGGCGAGTGGCATGGACGAGGAGCCAATCTATTGGGACTTCGAGTCTGCTCCACGCGATGTATGTGCGCGAGCTCCTCCTTAGTGGTGGCGGACTCCTGCTAAGGGGGCAGTGGAAGAATGAGTGAAAGATCGAGCATGGATGGGTCGACGAAATAAGACGTGCGCTTGGCTCCCACCGTGCCTGACATCTGTAGATAGCAGCCCCGATTCATCCCCATCGGGCCCCATCAGGCACCGAGCCCAAAGCGGCTCACAGCGAGTGCGTATAGAAGCCCGAGATGAATCTTCAAAACACGAACCAGGAACAACCGCAAAAGCAAAAACAAAAACCTTGACAACACCAGCCGTCTTATAGAAGCCCCTGAGGGAATGTTTCTTTCTCAACTCCACCCTTTCTCCCGAACACATCGCCCGTTGCCGGAGCAAATTTGATATTCATTTGCATTTAATTAAGATCACTCGGAGCAAACTATCCATAGAGGAAAGTTCGAAGGCGTTCGCCAGTCTCCGTTGCCGCGCCCAAAACCGTCAAAAATCCGCAAGACCCCCACCCCCCCTCCATTCAAAACCCATGTTTCCAACCATGACATTTTTGTAAGTGTCAAAAAATGAACAACTTACAAACTTACCTATTGATTCAATGGTAAATAGCACGCGTCGATTTTGGCCCATTTTTTGCCCGTTTCAGGCCAAAAATGCTCCCCCTCTTCGCGCCAATTCTGAAGAATTCGGCAGACCGGAACGTTACTTCTTCTCAGTGGCCGCGGGCGGCACTGCGCCGGGGAAGATGCCCTCCATCGGGGCTCGCTTCTTCTCTTCAACGTCGGGCTGCGGCAGCGGCTTGCGTGGCAACATCTGGTCCCTCTGGGCGGAGTTGTAAAGGAAGATGGCCTCGACCGTGGCAATCTGCTTCAGGTCCGCAGGTTGCAGGCGCTCCATTACGTCTTCGTTCGAGTGGTGCGTGCGGGTCTCATAGTCCAACATGTCCTGAATGAACTGGAAGCCCGGAATGCCCACAGCGTCAAAACTCAGGTGATCGGTTCCGCCGGTGTTGCGCATCGTGAGAATGGTCACGCCCAGGTCCTTCAGTGGAGCGATCCATTGCTGGAAGATGGGTGCAATGGCCCCGTTGCCCTGCAGATAAACGCCGTGAATCCGGCCTGTGCCGTTGTCCACATTGAAGTAGGCCGAAATGAGCTTATGCTCCGGCTTTACCTCGAGCGGCCCGCCGGCACTGCGCATGAATTCCGGCAGTTCCAACTGGTCGGGGGCGGTTGAAAGCGGGGCGGAACCGAAGTGCTGCGTCACATAGCCCTTGGAGCCGAAGATGCCCTGCTCCTCGCCCGTCCACAGCGCAATGCGAATCGTGCGCCTGGGCTTGACGCCAAGCGCCTCGAGAATTCGTACCGCTTCCATGGCGGCGACGGTTCCTGCTCCGTTGTCGGTTGCGCCGGTGCCGGCAGTCCAACTATCCAGGTGCCCGCCCAACATCACCACTTGCTCCTTGAGCCTGGGGTCAGTGCCGGGAATTTCGGCAATCGTGTTGAAGGCGTGTTCGTGTTCACCGCTGACCTTGGTCTCCACGTCAAGCTCCACGCTGACCGGGGCGTGGGCCTGTGTCAGGCGGTAAAGCCGCCCGTAACTCTCGATCGCCGCCACCACCACGGGGACCTTTACGCGCTTTTCGGCAACATAGGGCGTGCGGCCCAGGGTGGCCCCGTTGTCGTCGAAGAGCGTGCCGCCGGAGCCGCCACCATTTCTCGCGTCTCGGCTGGGTTCAATGACCCCGGCAACTTTTTCGTCAAGGAAGAACTGCGCCACCTTGTCGATGAGGCGCATCCGTTCCATGCGTTCGCGCAGTCGGGCTTGCATCTCAGGAGAGAGGCCCCCGCCCGCGTTCAGCGGGAATGCGGCGAGGTCCTCGAGTTCCTTGTCGGAGTAGCGATTGAATAGGGGCTTGTCTACTGGCGGAACTTCGCGCATGGCGCCGAAAAGCACCACCTTTCCGGCCAGCTTGCCTTTGTACTGATCGAAGTCCTTTTCAGCCTGGATGTTGACAAAGGTCACGTCGCCGGTCACGGGGCCAACTGTCGAGGGCGACCACGGCGTCGCTTGCACAATCAGCACCGCTGTATCCGGCGTGACCATCCGCGCCCAGGTGTTGAGTTGCTGCCAGCCCATGCCGAACTCCCCCCAGTCCTCAAGATGCGCGTTCTCCAGGCCGATTTTGGTCAGTGTGTCGCGGGTCCACTCATTCGCCTTTTTCGCGTTGGGAGAGCCGGTGAGCCGCGGCCCAATGCCGTCCATAAGCGCGGTGGCAAACTCCATCACATGCGAGTGGTTCAACCCCTCGTCGCGAATGCGCTGATACATGTTCAGGTCAAGCGACTCGGTGGCGGGCTGAACCTCGGCGTATGGGTCGGTGGCCACAGGCGCGGGGGCCGGCGTCTTGGTTTTGTCGGCTGCGTGCAGGATCAGCGCCGCAGCCAGGAACGCCGCAGGAAAAAGGCAAAGTACTTTCACTGGCATCAAAATTTGTCTCCGGTCGGAAGGGTAGTTCTCAGTCTTAGGAATTGTAGGGCATTCCCGCCGCAAACCGCCCTTCCGGTTACCGGTGCTCGATGACTTAGTCGCTCTTCCCTGAGTTGTCATCCCCTGACGAGGGCAGATCCAGCGCCACCATCGCGAACCGGGTCTTGCCGTCTTGGTCACTCTCAAAGCCCACTATGTGCTGGTGGCGCTTGGAACCGGCCTTCAGTTCCAAGCCGTTCTTGCTGGAACCGTAGTCTTCACGGTCGACGTTTACTTTGGGATTTTTGCTCTCTTCGCAGGTAAGACCTTCAGAGGTCCTGGTTGGCGTGCCGACAGGAGTATTGCCCTGGCAGGTAATCACATCGCCGTAACGGCCCAGCGCCTTTTTATAGAATGCGGTCACCTGGTCCCTGGAATCGCTGGTGGCAAAGGAAATGGCGCGTACGCGCAACTGCCACTCGCCAAAGCCCAGGTGCACGTCCGCGGACTTGTGCTTGTCGTCGCCCTTTATGGTCTCGGCGCCCGGATAGACGGGCAAGCCAAGGTCGGCGGCCGACAGTTGGTCGGTGTTCACGTGAATGCCGCCAAAAGGCGTATCCACCTGGACTTTCTTGTCCTCACCGTTGGCGCCCTTGTCGACATGAACCCGACAACCGGACAACCAGGCCAAGCCGGCCAGCAATGGGACCCATGTCGCCAATCTTGTTGTTTTTTGCATCATGCGAATCGCCCTCTTGCCTGTTATACGCCCACACGAGGTCAAAGGTTCCTGCTATTCGGCGTGCAGCCGGGAGCGTCTTTTGCCGGCCGGCGGGGTTACTATCCTCATTGACGGCTTTACATGTTCGAGGCCGACCGGGGTTTGCGTCTTTGGCAAACTTCCACTAGCGACTAAACAAGGCGCCCGTCATCGCAATAACCAAAACGCAAACGGCTTGTCCATGTGCGCGGGCGGGGCGCCGGAAGAAAGGAAATGAGCTAATGATATTGCACCCTTTCGCCTCTATCCGAGGCGTGCTGCTCGCTGCCACTGCTGCCGCTCTATTCACACTTGCACCGTCGATTTCGCTTGCCCAGGATGACGACCCGCCAGCCCAGGCGGGGAGACTCTCCTCCATCACCGGCACGGTTTCGATCCAAACCGCAGGTTCGGACGACTGGGGCCGGGCATTCCCAAATCTCCCGTTGGGCCCGGGCGATCGCATCTTCACCGACTCCGACGGGCGCGCAGAGATCCAGGTGGGGCAAACTTATTTGCGCGTCGGCCCTAACTCCGATGTAAGCCTGGTAGACGGCTCCCCCAACAGCATCTCTTTCGGCGTGGCCCAAGGGGCGGTTCACATCCGTTGTATTGGTTTGTGGCAGGGCCAGAGCTTCAACGTGAGCACACCGAACGGCAGCGCAAGCTTCAACCAGGGTGGCGAGCTTCGCGTGGATGTAATACCGGACGACGACGCCACAGTATTTACCGACCTTGCCTACGATGTTTATGTCTCCGGCGCGAACGGCTATGGGCAGGACCTGGCTAACGGGCAGGCGCTTGAGCTGAGCGGCTCGAACCCCGTTTATCCGCAGTGGCTTCAGGCCAGCGGTCCGGACGATCTGGACTACTGGAGCCAGAAACGCGACCAGCAGATTCTCCATGCCAATTCCTATCGTTATGTGAGCCCTGAGATTCCCGGCGCGGCTGAACTGGACGCCAACGGCGAGTGGCTCCCAGGAACTGACTACGGCGCCATCTGGTTTCCGAACAACGTTCCCGCCGGTTGGGCGCCTTATCACAATGGGCACTGGGTGAACCACGAGCCCTGGGGCTGGGTTTGGGTTGAGGATGAACCGTGGGGCTACGCGCCCTTCCACTACGGACGCTGGGTATCGTTTGCCGGCCGTTGGGGTTGGGTCCCCGGGCCACCGGCAGAGCATCCCGTTTGGTCACCCGCCTTGGTGGTCTTTGCCGGCGGCATCCATTTCGGCGGCGTCGGCGTTTCCGCCTGGTTCCCCTTGGGGCCCGGCGAAGCCTACCGTCCCTGGTATCACGCCAGCCCCCGTTATATCGACCGGGTCAACATCTCAAACATGGGCGAAAGCCGCCATGTTCACGTGGAGAAAACCTATGTGAACATCGTCAATGTCACCAATGTGACGAACGTGACCAACATTACTTACGTGAACCGCACCACGGCTGTGACTGCGATGCGCAACGACGACTTTGCAGCAGGCCGCCCCGCGCGGCAGTCCGCGGTCGCCATCGACACGCATCAAATGGACCATGTACAGGTAGTGGCTCGGCCCGAGCCCAAACCCACTCCGCGTGCGGTTATCGCGGCCCCGCCCGCACGCCCTGTTCCGGTCAAAGTGGAACGCCCGGTCCTCATCAACCAGCAAGGTCAGGCGGTTGTGGCAAAGCCTGGGGCAGTGCCCGTAGTAGCGCCGGTGAAGGCTGCACCACCGGTGGCCAAACCATTGGCCGGCCGCGTTGTTGTAGCTCCGCCTCCGGGAGCAAAGCCCGTGCCGGCGGCTGCAGCGCATCCGGTTCCAGGGACCCCGGTGGCGACACCGATGCCCGGAGTGCCAAACCGCCCGGTAGCTAGCCCCTCTGGCCAACCAGCGCCAAAGCCGGTTGCTCCACCTGTAGTTGCTCCGCCGGCCGCACGGCCTGCGCCGCAACCCATGGCGCCACCGGCGGCCCGGCCTGCACCTTCGCCGACCCCGGGGCCCATTAAAAACGCCAATCCAGCGCCGGCTCCAAAACCCGCTGCTCCGCCCGTTCTTAATCCCGTTCCGCACCCCGCGCCACCTGCGGCGAGGCCGACTCCAATGCCGCCGCCGGCCGGACGGCCCACTGCGCCGCCCCCGGCTGCAAGGCCTGCTCCACAGCCCACTCCACCACCAGTCCGGCAGCAGCCGACCCCGCCCCCCTCTCCACAGCCTGCCCGGCGGCAGCTACCACCACCACCGCCTCCTGTGCAGCAGCGCCCAGTTCCGCCGCCTGCAGCGCGGCCCACACCGCCGCCCGCTGCGCCGCAGGCAGCTAGACCTGCCCCACAACCGCCGCCTAAACAGCCGGCCAAAGACACCAAGTCTGACAAGGACAAGAAGCCGAACAGTCAGTAACGATCAGAGGATACGAAAAGAAAGGGCCGCAACGCGCATGTGCGTTGCGGCCCTTTTGTTGGCTGGCGTTGGGGTCGATTCGGAGCCTGGCGCCCCGCTAACCGGATGTCAGTGAGAAGTGTTCTCGTCTTCCTTGGTGCTGGTGGCAAAGAAGATCGCCGCCGCAAAGACGACAACGATCAAGGGAACGACGACGAAGGGGGAAAAGATGTCCATTGTGCGAGTTCCTCGCTGTAAGAGTACCAAAAAAGAGGCCCCGTTTCCGGAGCCCCTTAGTTAGCGTGCGTGGAGAGCTACTCCTTCGGTCCCCCGTTCGGGTAGTCCACCCTTATGGTCAGGATCTCGTAAGGATGGATCGGCACCTTGACCACGTCGCCTATTACGGTGAGCGGGCTGCCTTCCGGCGTCTCCATCATGTTGGTAACCGTGGCGCCCATGGCGCCGGCGGGCACATGGAACTCCGCGGTCGAATCCTTGCCGGCCCATTCATACGCTCTAAAGATGAGGCCTTTGGCATCTTCAGCCTTCTTCACCGCGGTGAGGGCCACGTTCTCCGGAGCCACCGAGGCATAGGAGTGGCTGGCGGGCAGGGACCCTGGGTGGGCTGTGGTGGCGACGGCTGTCAGCGGGTAGTTGAACTCGTAGCCGTGGCGAACGGTGAGGGCGTCTTTCCACGTCCCCGTGTGTGGATAGAGGGCGTAGCGGATATGGTGGTGGCCCTGGTCCGCTTCGGCATCTGGCCACGTCGGGGAGCGCAGCAGCGTAAGCCGCAGCATGTTACCCACGGCGTCATACCCAAACTTTGTATCGTTGATGACGCTCAGCCCGTGCTTGCCGTCGCCCAGGTCAGCCCAGCGCATGGCCGGAACCTCGAATTGCGCCTTCTCCCAACTGTTGTTGCGGGTGGTGGGGCGGTCGATGGAGCCGTAAGGGATTTCGTAGGTGGCAAAGGGGCCTGTCGCTGCGAGCGGAAAGGCCGCTTTGAGCAGGATGTGCCTCTCGTGCCAGTCGATTTCGTTGTCCACGTTGACTTGGTCGCCATTTGCCGAGAGGCTGAATGTCTGCACGAATTTGGACCCCTGCCAATGGCGCGTGACGCAAATGCTGGGCTCGTCAGTCTTCACCAGTTCCACTGAATCCGCGTGTTCGATAACTGAAGGAGCCACATCGAGCGTGCCCGGGTCGATGTTCCAGGCGTCGTATTCCTTTGGCGTGTCCTTGAAGAACTGAAGCTGGTTGCCGCAGGCGCCGGAAGCGAGGGTTTCAAAGTTCGTTTTCTTGTCGAAGAGGCTGGTAATGCACCCAGACTGTTTGTCGACTGCCAAGCGAAAAGTTCCGTTCTCCAGCGTGATGGAGTTTCCGGCTTCCTTGCCCTCCGCGCTACTCTCCCCGCTTTGCTTGGCGAGAGCGCCTGCTCCGACCCAGACCACCTTGTATCCCAGTGCGGGCACCTTGAGAACGTGGAGCTTCAAATCGGACACGCCAGTCTTCTCGTCGGTTTTGGATTCGACGACCTGTGCCCCCGAAGCCACGCCCGGCTTTCCGCCCTGCGCGTGGACGACGACCTCTCCGGAGCGCTCCCACCCAAGCGGGTTATAGACGATCACCGGAATTCCGTTTCCTGCGGTGTTGATCGTCTCGTCTACCTTGGCGAGCGCCGCGGCTGAAATCTCATTCGTCGACCACCGCACTACGTCGTAATCCTTTTGCGCATCACGATAGATGACGCCGATGCCGGAGCCGGCGGCCAGGTCGTGGAACTGATTGAACAGGACTTTCTTCCAGTCTTCCGTGATCTCTGCGGCGGGATAACTCTTGCCGTCGAGCCAAGCAAGCGAAGACCACTTCTCGGCGTTGATTACCTGCTCTTCGCTCTCGCGCATGTTGCGCTTGTGGTTGGCCTGGGTGGTCATTACCCCGCGGTGATATTCAAAGTAGAGTTCGCTCTTCCAGGTGGGAATATCCACCTTGCCGGCAATGGCTGCGGGCGGCGTATATCCCTTGGCGATGGATTGGTAGTTCCACTCCTTGCTGTCGGGCGCGATCTGCTTCTCAACCGACGAGAAGAAGCTTTGCGCGCTGCCGAACTCGTACTTCGGCGTGATGTGGCCCGGCGCTGCCCAATGGAAGCCTTCGTCCAGAATCGCTCGGGTCGGCCCGCCGCCGTGGTCGCCAATGCCGTAGAGGTCCAGCATTTCGGTCATGCCGGGAGACTTCTCCCGCGCGGCCGTCAGATCGCCGGAGAGGCGCGTGGGGGACATGCTGAGATTCACATAGTCGTGCGGGAAATACGCCAGCACCTTGGAGCCGTCCGGCGATTCCCACCAGAAAAGCTTGAACGGCAATTGGTTGGTGTCGTTCCAGGTCATCTTTTGCTTGACAAAGTAGTCCACGCCGCTCTTCT
>PLZC01000450.1 GCA_003151985.1 Acidobacteriaceae bacterium | reverse complement strand
TGGCCAGGTCGTGAATGGAATTGCCAAAAACGGCATCCGGGTGGTGCAGCCCAACGCGAGCAAGCGCAGCGGCTTTGCCTTCGCCGGTAGGCACGTTCACAATTTCGGCGCCAATGAGACCGTCTGTCACGCGAACCTCTGCCGCCAGTAATCGCTCCTCCGGGATTCCGAACTCGCGCAGGCCCTCGGCAACGACCCAACGGCTTGTGGAGCTCACGGCCCAAAGTTCGACGCCCGCTTTGTGCAAGGCGGCAACCAGAGCGGCCATCTCCGCGAATACGTTCTGCCGTACAAACTTCGTTACATATTTGGCGGCAGCGGCACGCAGCTCTTCCTCGCGCAGCCCGGCGTAGATCTGCACCATCTCGCCGCAAATCGCCAACTCGCTCGTCTTGCCTGCAAGGTAGGCACGGTAGCGGGTATCGATCCAATCGCTGGTGGATCGCGACACAAGCCCCTGCTCGATGGACCAAACCATAAAGCCATTGGCCGAGTCGCCGCCCCACAGGGTTCCATCGCAATCGAAGACCGCGGTTTTTGGGTGACTGTCGAGAACCAACCGCATAAACTCTGCGGCGGTCCATTTGGGAACTTCGATTTGCGTGGATGCCAAACTTTCCTCTTGTCGCAAAAAACTTCCTCTGACTCTATTCTCTCCAAACCGGCCGGTTTTTGCACGTGCAGTCATCAGCTCTTTCTTCTCTGGAACTCGTTCCATGCACCAAATGAATCGATCAATCGAAGTTCCTCCCGGAAGGGAGGAGGTGAAAATAGCCTAGGGTAAGCGAAGCGCAACCTTGGGAACGCGTTGGGTCTAAACGCCCCGCCCCGTAGGGTGCGGTACGAATCCAGACCAGTGCTTCAATTCCTTTTCAAGCAATTGTCCATGAAGGATTCGAGAGATGGTGCTACGGACACAAAAAAGCCTGTCCCTTCTTTTTGCGGACAGGCCCTTTTGCGCTGACTCAAACCAACGGCATTGGTCGTCGCAATCTATCTCCCCGCTTCAGTTGAAAATGCGTAGGCCGTGATGTGGTGCTGCGGTTGGCCCGGACGAAGGATGATATCGCCCATGCTGGGGACATTTGCTCCGTCTGAGTAGTTATGGCACTCCAGGCAAAACGCTGCGTACGCTTGATAGGCCGCGCCGGATTTGCCGATGATCGAGCCATTGAGATGCATGCTGGTATAGAACTGCACATACTTCTCGGTAGTCGAGACGCTCAATACCCTTCCGCTGGCGGGATGCACGGCGCGACCCGCGGGAACCAGATCCGGCTTCGCGCCTTCCGCGGCCAGGTGGTGCAGCAGATATACGTCGCCATGATTTTTGAATAATTTCGGGATGGCTTCGCCAAGCAAACGAGGCTGACGGAAATCGTTGGCGCGTCCGGAGACGGATTCAAGCCGGCCCAAAAGGGTCATATGTTCATCGGTCGGAACAAACTCGTCCGCAAATATCTGAAGTTTATGGCCGGTTACCGGGCCCGAGCCTTCGCCACCCAGGTTGAAGTAAGAGTGATTGGTAAGGTTGATCGGTGTCGCCTGGTCGGTCGAGGCATCGGTTTCAATCAGAAAAGTGTTATCTGCCGTGACGGTATAGGTAACGGCCACGTCCACATTTCCCGGATAACCTTCTTCGCCGTCCGGACTGTGGTAAGTCAGGCGCAATGAAGGCGCTCCATCGGGACGCTCTACAAGTGTCGCGGCCCAGATTCTCTTGTCGAATCCCTTCAGCCCGCCGTGAAGATGGTTCGGTGGATCGTTGATCACGAATTTGTAAGTCTTTCCTTCCAGAGTGAAGGTCCCCCCTGTAAGGCGCCCAGCTACGCGCCCGGTGATGGCGCCGAAATGCGGATGACCCGCGACATAGCGATCGAGGTTGTCGAACCCCAACACAACGTCAGCCATCTTCCCATTGCGGTCAGGAGCAATAATCTTCGTTACGATACCGCCAAAGGTGATGATTTCGACTACAAGACCGCCGGCGCCGCTTAATGTCCATGCCTCGACGGGTTCCCCGGTCGGCAGGCTGCCAAAATTCCGTGACTTCAATGACGCTTCCATGATTCCTCGATTTCTTCTTTGCTACGAAGGATACACCATGCTGGAAAAGAAAGCTGCGCCTCCAATGGAACGGCTTTTGCATATCGCGCCACGACTGGAAGACCGCTGTTGATGAAGTTGATTCCGTGACGAACAAGATACGGCAATGTTGCCGGACCCGCCTGTGATGAACTTGAGGCGCGGATAATCGGAACTGTGGACGCCACGCGCAATCTGTCGCTTCTCAAGGAATATCAAATATATCTGCGCGTGGAAAAGGGCCTGCGCCCGCTGACGTGCGAAGCCTACGGCAGCGACCTGAAGATCTTTGCCGAATTTATCGAGGAGCGGGACAAAGTCCTCTTGACCGTCGAGCAGCAGGATGTGGCGGCTTTCCTCGAACATCTGCGCAACCACGGAATCGACTCACGCTCGTCGGCGCGCAAGCTTAGCTGCCTGCGCGGCTTTTACAAGTGGCTTCTACTGGACCGGCGCACCGGCCACGACCCCACGGTAAACATTGAATCCCCGAAAGCATGGAAAGTGCTGCCCAAGTCCTTGGCCGAGCCTGAGGTCGAGGAGATGCTGGAACGCGCCGGCATGGCCGCCTCGCATCCCCAGGCCAAGGCCACGGCACTCCGCGACCGGGCAATCCTCGAGTTGCTTTACGCCGGCGGGTTGCGCGTATCCGAAGTAACGGCGCTTTCCACCGGCGACCTGGCGCTCGATGCAGGGCGCGTCCATGTGCGCGGCAAAGGTGACAAGGAACGCATTGTTCCGCTGGGCCGCATAGCGCTTGAAGCCCTGGAGACCTATCTGAACGTGGGACGGCCGCATCTCGCCCGCATCAGTTCCACTCCAAAAGCCGTCAGAATGCAGGCGGACGCGCCACATCAAAATTCGACCCGCATGTTCCTCTCCCTGCGCGGCATGCCGCTTACCCGGCAATGGGTGTGGCATCTGGTCAAGATGGCGAACAGCATTGCCAGTCCGCACCGGCTGCGCCACAGTTGCGCCACCCACATGGTGGAGCACGGCGCCGATCTGCGCAGTGTGCAGCGCCTGCTCGGCCACGCCGACATCGCCACCACGCAGATCTACACCCACGTCGCCATGGAGCATCTCAAGCGCGTCCACCGCGAGCATCACCCGCGCGGCAAGCGCCGGCAGGACACAGCCAACGCTGCTGTACGCGAAACCGCGCAGGCGGTGGCCGAATGAAGCCCGTCGCCAGTGAATTCGAAACGCTCGGCGAGCAGTTTCTCGCCATGCTCCAGAACCAGCGCAACGCCTCCGCGCATACCATGCGCGCGTATCGCCGCGAGGTGCTCAACTTCGCCGCGTACCTGCGCGAGACGCTTGGCGTGCATGCAAAGATCGCAGCCGTCGACCACCTGCACATCCGCGCTTACCTCGGCCAGCTCTACGATCGCGGCCTCACCAAAGCCAGCGCCGCGCGCGCCCTCGCTGCCATTCGCTCGTGGTTCCACTGGCTGGCCCGTGAGCACAAGCTGGTGCAGAACCCGGCCGTGCTGGTCAGCACGCCCAAGCTGCCAAAGCATCTTCCCCGCGTGCCCAGCATGGAAGAGGTCAACGGCCTGCTGAACTCCATGGAGACCAGCGAAGGCGTGGCCACCAAGAGGGACGCCGCCGCCTGGCCCGAACGCGACCGCATGATCTTCGAGCTGCTCTACGGCTGCGGCATCCGCAACTCCGAGTTGGTCGGCATCGACCTGCCCGACATCCAGTGGAAGAACGACGCCATCCTGGTCAAGGGCAAGGGCCGCAAGCAGCGCTACGTCCCCCTGGGCGACGAGGCCGCCCTCGCCATGCACGCCTATCTTCCGCAGCGCGAGGCCCGGCTGCGCGCCGCCGGCAAGCTTGCGCTCGTCGCCGACGGCCCGCTGGTTATCAATCTACGCGCGCGGGGGAACACGCGCCTTACGACACGAAGTGTCGGGAGATTAGTCAAGCGCATCGCGCTCTCCCGTGGACTCGCCTCCGATGTGCATCCGCACACGCTGCGCCACG
>PLZC01000304.1 GCA_003151985.1 Acidobacteriaceae bacterium | reverse complement strand
TAAAGTATCTGCCCGGTCTGTACCCCGCTTTTCGGCACGGCTAAAGCCATGCCCTTTCAAAGCAACACCTCTACCCGGGCAGCGCCGCAAAATACTCCGCAACCTCCTGCCAGTTATCCACCCGGACAAAGCCCGTGGCAGTGAGGTTGTGCGGCGCGGTATAGAGAATCCCCTGCCCCTCAAACCTGAGAAGGTTCCGCGGCAAATCGTCGATCAGATAATCCGCCCGCAGAATCGATTTGTTGCCGCAGAAGACATAATGCGTGGGCGGGATGAAGGGAAAGTGCCGCTGCAGCCAGCGGTATTTGGGGCCAAGCGAGTTGGGAACCGTCATGGCCTGCGTGGCGATGAATATCTCGAATCGTTCGGAGAGATCCTTGAGAACTTCTTGTGCGCCGGGCATCAGCGCCAGGTCCTCGAAGAAGTCCTCGGCATCGAGAAAGGCACGCAGCTCAAGCTGCCGTTCGGCGGGCGTAATCTCCCACAATCCCTTGCCGGCCAGGTCCTCCGGGGTAACTTCCTCGTCGAATGTATGGTTGTAGCGGCGGATGTGCTCGGCGAGAGTATCCGCCATCACCTCATCCATGTCGACACAAATCCGCAGCAATTCAAAATCTCCCGGTCACGATTTGGCGGTTGGCGGTGCCGGCGCCATGGCCGGGTCCCAGTAGAGAAGCCTGCCACAACTGTCGCAGGTGAGCAGCTCGCCCTCGCGGAGCTGGTTCCACGTCTGGGGGCGGACGCCCATTTGGCAGCTCGTACACTGCTGATTCTGTGCGCGAGCCAGTCCCGTGCCGCGGGAGCCGCTGAGTCGGTCAAAGCGAGTCAGCCACTCCGGCTCAATCAATTGGCGCAAAGTCTCGCGTTCCGTCGCAAGCACAGCCTGCTCGCGGCTGAATTCCTTTTGGCGCAGTGCGGCACACTCGCGCGTCTTATCCAGGGCAACAGCCAGCGCCTCAACGGCGGCACGCGCAGTGGCCAGCGCGCCCTCCTGCGCTTCCGTGCGTTCCAGGCTGGCAAACTCTTCGCTTTCCAGGCGCTCGGCCTCAGCTTCAGAAAATCGGATTTCGTGCTCGATGGCTTCAGCCTGCGCAGGCGTCGTCACGGTGTCAAGCTGCACACGCACGCGAGCAGCCTTCTGGCGATGTCCGGCGACTTCGCGATCGAGCCGTGTGCGCAGAGACTCTTCGTGGCTGAGCGCGGCTGAAGCTTCGGCCGCCTGGCGTTGCGCCGCGGCCAACTCGGCATGCGCCTTGGCGATTTCGGCCGGCAGGGCACGGGCCGCAGCCGTGAGCCGGGCACGCTCCAGGTCCACCGCTTGCAACTTCACGAGGTTTTGGATATGCGGTTGCATCTATGCCGTAAGTTTACGGCATTTACCTTATGTTAAGAAAACGGGGCGCCAGGTCAGGCCCTACGCGCCGAGGCGGCCCACCCTCCCACAAGGAGTAGACCGCCTCTTTGCATTCCGGACTCTTTCAAGAGTGCTTGCCGGAAACTCGTCCTCCGTCAGAGGTGAACCCCATCAGAGCGTGCGCTTGAAAAGCGGTGTGGCAATCAGAAGGGTGCCGATGCCGAATACAAAAAGAAAGAGCAGGTCGAACCGTATCGCGGCAAAACCGCCGTCTTTCAGGAGAATCGCCTTGAATCCGTGGACGCAGTAGGTAAAAGGATCGACAATGGCGATGGCTCGAAGCCACGCGGGAAAGGCCGCGATGGGATACATGGCGCCGGAAGGGTAAAACAAGAGCAGGTTGAGCACGCCGAACATGGCGCGCGGCACCAGCGGATCGTCGACGCGGACCATCAACAGGAACATCATCCCGTTAAACGCGATGGAGGTGGCAACGATCAGCGCAAGAAGTTCCAGATCGGCCATAGGATTGAAGATCACGCCGAGCCCAGCCATCAGCGTGCCGATCACAGTGAGACAGATGCCGCTGAGCACGGCCTTGATTGCGCCCGCCATGTTGAGCCCAAAGACCAGCTCGAGCTTTGTAATTGGGGTAACAAGATAGCCCTCGTGCACGCCCCGGGCCTTGTCGTCGATATATAACATCCCGCCGCCGATCATGACCGAGATATACATGGCAAGCGCCACGCAGGCTGGCAGAAGGAACTTCATGTAGTTCACATATGGATATAACTCGACGATCTGAAGTGCGATTGTGTTGGCAAGCCGAGGCTGGATCACGGGGGTAGTCAGCGCGGTCACCAGCGCCTGCATTTCTGCCTCCAGGCTGCTAGATGTGAACAGGTCGGAGTTATCGACGACGAAGCCGATGCGCGGAGCATCCTGCGCGTAGACTCGGCGCGAGTATTGGGCGGGGATCACTACCGCGGCATCGATCCTGCCGGTGCGAACGTCCTCGCGCGCCAACTTCTCATCGGTGTACTCGACGGTAGTGAAGGTCTTGATGTTGGCCGCGATAGCGTCGAAGCCTTCGCGGATTTTTACAGCCTGCGGTCCGTGATCGTAGTCCACAACGGCGACATGCGCGCCCACGATCTTCCCGCCAAACGCGTTGCCCATAATAAGCAATTGCAAAATCGGCATCATCAGCGACATGATCATCAGTGTGGGAGAGCGGAAGAACTTGCGCATCTCGCGCTCGACAATGGCAAACATTCTGTTCATGGCTGTGCTCCCGGCCGAGGCGGCATCATGAAGACCGCGGGCTTCACCTGCTCATCGCGAAGCTGGCGGCCCGTGTAGTGGACAAATACATCATCCAGGGTTGTGTTCTGCACGCTCAGAGAGGTAAGTGTTTCGCCCAGACCGGCTGCCATTTCCACAAGTTGCATGGTGGTTTTCGACCCTGACGATGTGAGCACGCGATAGAAGCCCGCGCTCTCAGCCTGCACGCTGGTTACGCCCTCGAGCCCCTCTAAGCGGCTCTTCCATTCTTCTGTCTCGCGATCGAAATGAACTTCCACCACATTCGCTCCGGGCACGCTTTGCTTCAGCTCGATGGGCGTTCCCAAGGCAACGAGAGTACCGTGATCCACAATGGCGATGCGGTCGCAGAGCTTGTCGGCCTCTTCCATGTAGTGAGTCGTGAGCAGCATGGTCAGGTTGCGGGTAGCCCGCAGGTTGTTCAGCATCTCCCACACCGCAATGCGCGAAACCGGATCGAGGCCTGTCGTAGGCTCATCGAGAAAGAAGATGCGCGGATTATGCACCAGGCCTCTCGCGATCTCAAGCCTGCGCCGCATCCCGCCGGAGAGCGTCTTGGTTTGCGCGCCGCGCCATTTAGTCAGGTCAACAGCCTCCAGCACTTCAGCGATGTTCTTTTCGCGCTGTGCTTTCGGCACGCTGTAAAGCTTGGCGTAGATGCTGAGGTTCTCTTCGACCGTAAGATCCGGGTCGCTCGTAAGCGCCTGGGGGATGACACCGATTACACGGCGCACCGCATCGGGCTCCTTGGCCACGTTGTGCCCGGCCACCAGCGCCTTGCCGCCGGTGAGCGGGATCAACGTAGTCATCATCCGGATCAGCGTGCTCTTGCCTGCGCCGTTCGGTCCCAGCAAGCCGAAAATTTCGCCCTCGGCGACGGAGAAGTTCACATCCTTCACCGCTTCAAAATCTCCGTAGCGCTTCACGATGTGTTCCACCGCAATGGCCACGGCAGGCTGCTGCTGGCCGTTTTGAGCCGGGAATGTGGAAGCCGCGCTCATCGTTTCACCAGCTTGCTCATCGCGATGTAGACCTCGGCCGTCATGCCGGGCACAAACTTCTCGCCGGGATTGTCGATAAGCAGTTTCAACTGGATTGTCTTGATGTCGCGCTTGCGTGCGCTCACGTCGCGCTGCGTTGCAAAATCGGCTTGGGCAGACTTGTTGATCACCTTGCCCTTGATCGTTGCGCCGCTGGGCATCACTACTCGCAATGGATCGCCAACCTGCACAGCGTCGGCTTGCGTCTCCGGCAACGGCGCATAGATCCAGGTCTGCGTCAAATCCATAATGGTCACGATGGGCGCTCCCATGCTCACCACTTCGCCCTGCCGTGCCGCGCGCACGTTCACCTTGCCGTCGACCGGTGCGAACACCTGCGCATAGCCCAGCATGACTTCTGCCTGGTCGGCCAGGGCGCGGGCGTTGGCCACTTCGCTGCGCGTCGAGTCGACCGTGTGTGCAGCGACCTTGGTAAGCAACTCGTGGGCGCGGGCCTGCCGCAGCGAAGCATCGGCCGCGGCTACATTCTCGCGCGCCGTTTCCACCGCTGCCTGGGCGGCTGCGAGACTGGTAACCGCGTCGTCCTTGGACTGGGCGCTCATAATGCCCTGCTGCGCCAGCGCCACGGTTCGGGTGGTAAAGGCCTGCTGGTGTTCGAAGTTTGCCTGGGCCTGGGCCAGTGCTGCCTTCGCCGCCATCACCTGGGCCTGGGCGTTCACGGTCGCGCTTCCCGTTTCGCCGCGCATCTGCTGCTCGGTGTCAACCGTCTCAGTAAGCTTGTATTTCTGGCTGGTGGCGGTGGCATCGGCTGCTCTGCGGGCCGCCTGCAGGTCGTCGCTCTCGATAATGGCGATGAGCTGACCGGCCTTCACTTCCTGCCCCTCGTCAACCGCAAGCGTCTTGATGCGCCCTTGCATCCTGGCGCTTACCACCACTTCATTCGCGTCCACTGTGCCGATCAGTTGCAAGTCGCCCGTGGGCCGCACCGTGACAAAGTACCAGATGAGCGATCCAACCGTGAGCAACCCGAGGATCAAGAAGACTCTATTCCGTGCGTTCATTCTTCCCCCTGAACATGAACCGATCCCCTTTGATTTCAGGCATCGGTGTATTGGCCAACACACGTGCGGCTAATTCGGCGCCATGCTTGCGATCCAGAAAAAGTGCCTGCCCCATAAACTCGACCAGCGCCTTGCGCCGCGTCGCCAGGGCCTCCGGCGCGAAAGGCTCAATGTCCCTGATGAGCTGGTACATAGGCGCACTCAGGAAATACATGACATTGGCTCCGAGCATCGCCAGTTGAATCTGCATTCCATCCACCTGGATCAACTCGCCCGAACCAATGCCCTCGCGGAGAATCGATTCATACATCGCCAGCAGAGGCGCGAACACCCGCTTCACCAGGATGGCTAGAGCGCCCGATTCTCCCTTATGCAGCCGCATCATCTCCTGCTGCATCAG
The DNA here is from genome assembly GCA_003151985.1 of Acidobacteriaceae bacterium. Classification (GTDB taxonomy): domain Bacteria; phylum Acidobacteriota; class Terriglobia; order Terriglobales; family Acidobacteriaceae; genus Telmatobacter. The sequence continues at coordinate 11,775 of PLZC01000304.1, read as the reverse complement.
GCTCTGGAATTCCTGCTGCTCGAGGATCCGGTCGAAGTGCTCCAGCGCCGCCCGCAACAGGCGCTCTCCTGCGGTCGCCCGGAGCAGAAAAACCGACATCGACCTGTCGCGCACCTTGGCGGAAATCATCTCCAAGGCAGCGAGATACAGGTTTTCCTTGCTGTCGAAGTAGTAGTAGAGCAGCGCCTTGTTCACTCCGGCCGCGGCGGCAATCTGCTCGGTCCGCGCGCCCGCCAACCCGTGAGCGCTGAATTCCTGCAGTGCGGCGTCAAGAATCCGCGCCCGGGTTTTGTCGGCGCGTTCGGTTTGGGTTCGGGATGGTGTCGTGTTCGTCATTTATTAACTAACTGGTTAGTAAAGTAGCACAAGCAAGGCGTAGGCACAACACTCTTCCGGTAAAAATCTTACGGATTTTTCTTATGTGATTTGGAGTCAGCTATATAGCGAATGGGCCGGGACTTGGCTGCCGAAAATAAACGGCACCGGAATTGAAGCCGCAACCTAGGAAGGGCCCGGGCCTAAAGGCCGCCCCATTGAGGCGGCATTCAGGGGCCTGAAGGCCCCTGCTCCCTCCGTCTAGACTAAGAAAACGCCGTAAGTTAAGCAAAAACAGATAAATCGGAGAACACCGCGTTTCATCTCTCGCGGGTCGGAGACGCCGGTGTGGGATTGTTACGAAGCCCCAGAAGTGGAGCTTTTTCGCAGCCTGCCAAGGCCACCCTCGCTCAAGCAATATAGTTGATCTGCCGAGCCGGTTTCCGTTCAACTGCGCGCATGGTATATCCAGCTTCCTCGCCGTCTTCCGTCTCTTCTATCTCTTCTTCCAGAGCTTCGTCTTCTGCGCCGCTCGCGGATTTTCCGCCACCGGGCGAATAAGTCTCGTCGTCGATTCTGACAAAGTTTTCTATATCGAAGACCGCGGCCGGCCCCACATCAGCCGATTTGGCCTTCAATGCCGGCAATGCACGAATTCCGGATATCGGGCTGATTTCCATATTCGTTCCCCGTTCATGGACTTCCCATACCCAGAGATATCGGTTTGCCGGCCCGGAACTTTAATCTTTCAGCGCGGAATTGTTTGAAATAAGGACAAAACTAAAGAAATCCCTCATCGCCGCATCGCAAGGGTCACAGGCGAATCTTGAGGCGAACGGAGGTAACCATGCTCCAGCAGCACTAGCCCCTGGGCCAGGTTCATCCCCGTCGGCACCGGCTCAAAGCCACCGCGCACCTCACTGGTCTCTCGCCCGATGGTTTTCAACAGCATCGCCCGGCCGCTTATATGAACTTCAAGCCGGTCCGTTTTCCATTCCGTCGCACCCACCTGGGTCCGGCCCAGACGGAACCAGCCGCCCTTGTTCAGCCGTCCCAGCATTCCGAACCCGAAATCCACATTCTCCTCAAAGTGACCCTCGAGCCGCTCGATGCGCTTCAACCTCGCATCTACCCACAGATCTCCGCTCATGGCATGCAGGACCCGGGTTTCGATGGAATGCGCGGGATAGTCCGGATTAGGGTGGAAATGCAACCGATGGCAGCCGCCTTCTTCCCCGGAATATTCAAAGAGAAATGCATCCGGCAACAGAGCCACAATCATGCCGATGCGGCTTTCATCTTCGGAATAATCCTGGCGATGGCGCACCCGTTCCTGGGGCGAGGTCAGCAGGCGGGTAAGCCGCGCCTGCTCTGCATGCTGAGTTTCTGCGTCCAAAGGGCGACCATTGCTCATCGTCATCCGCGAAATCAGCCCGTCGGCGGTCTCCACCTCCTCGGCGAGCCGCGTTTCCTTTTCCCCGCGGCTCTCAATCCAATAGCGCCAGTAGCCGTGACGATCATGGTCCTGGAGTTCGTTGTAGACAACCTCCCGTACCAGCTGTCCCGCCGGCATCGGCCGCTCGCATTGCTCGGCGCGAATGCCAACAACTCCCCCATACACAACCCCGAGAACCCCCACCGCCAACCACTGAAAACGCATCCCGTCTCCTTGTCAGCTAAGGATTGAGACCTCGCCGAGTAATAAAATGCTGCGCCGGCGAAGCGCGGCAAAACAGCCCTGAAAAAAGTCGATAAAAACGCAACGTTTCAGGAGTGAGGACGGGGAATAATCGGCCCGAGAAGCAGCACCTTGCCTCGGCTACAGGACTTGCAAAGCCTGAATTGCTACACTGAGGCCATGATGGACGAATTGGAGTTCCGGCGTCTGGTCGAATCTGCTCTTGCTGCGCTCAAGCAGCACCTGATTACGCGTGAGGAAGATGAGGATGCAGGTTTCGAAGTCGAGGAACAGAATGGCGTCCTCAATGTCCTGTTTGACTCGCCGGCGGGCAAGTTCGTCATCACGCCCAATACGCCTGTGCGCCAGATCTGGATTTCCGCGCTCTCGACAAGCTTCAAACTGGATTGGGATCCGGCCGGCAAAGCCTTCATCCTGCCGCGGACGGCGGAACAACTCACCCCCCTCGTCGATCGGCTGATCGAAGAACACCTGGGAAGCTAAGCCTGGAGGGGGTCCAGCTTGGCAGCCGTCCCCCTCCTGCGCGGCTCTGGTTACTGAAGCGAATAAACGGTTTGCAGCACCTTTTCCGCCACATTCGTGGGCAGCGGCGCATACGATAGCGCGGACACCTCGCCTTCGCCGGACTTCACAATCCAGCTCAGCATATCCTTGATGACCTTGCCCTTGGCCGCATCGGCGGATTTGAGCGGGATCAGCATATAGGTAAAGCTGGAGATGGGATAGGAGTCCTTGCCCGGTGCATTGGTGATCGAGATACGGTAGTCGGCGGGCATCTTGCTGATGCTTGCCGCAGCTTGGGTTACTCCCTCGATGCTGGCCTTCTCCCAGTTGCCGGCAGCGTTCTTCACATCGCCGAAGGTGATCTTGTTTTGCAGAGCGTAAATCAGCTCCACGTAGCCGATAGCTCCCGGTAACTGCCGGACCAGGCCGGCCACGCCCTCATTGCCTTTTCCGCCCACGCCCACCGGCCAGCTTGGCGAGGCGCCTTTGCCCGGCCCATTGGCCCACTCCTGGCTCACCTTGCTCAGATAGTCGGTCAAAATGAAGCTGGTGCCGCTGCCGTCGGAGCGATGAACAACGATGATTTTCTGGTCGGGCAGCTTGACGCCAGGGTTGTCCTTGGCGATGCGGGCATCGTTCCAAGTGGAGATCTTGCCCAAGTAGATGTCGGCCAGAACGTCGCCGCTGAACTTGACCTCGCTGACCCCGGGAACATTGAATACAGGAACCACTGCGCCGAGGACGGTCGGAATATGGATGAGCTTGATCTTGGAAGAGCCCAATGCTTCGTCGGTCATGGGCATGTCGGATGCGCCAAAATCCACCAGGCCCGCGGTCACTTGGCGAATGCCGCCGCCCGAGCCGATGGACTGGTAGTTAACCTCGACGCCGGGATGCGCGGCGGCGTATTCGCTGAACCACTTGGAATATATCGGGTACGGGAAGGTGGCACCTGCCCCCGTCAATTTCTGTGCCTGCGCAGCGCTCAATGCCAAAACGAACAACCCAACAGGAACCAAACACTTTTTCACTGGTAGCTCCCTCGTAGATTTACTGCCGATACTGATTGTCTACGCGCAATGTTACGGGGATTTGAATGCGTCTCATTCTTTTCCATTTAGTTACAACCCAGGCGCTAGTGGGTGCTGCGGCCCCGGCGCCAGCGGCAGCGTAAAGTGGAATGCCGCCCCGGAGCCGAGTTCACTTTCGGCCCAGATCCGTCCCCCGTGCGCAAGGACTATATGCTTCACGATGGCCAGCCCCAGTCCTGTCCCGCCCGATTCGCGCGACCGAGCCTTGTCAATTCGATAAAACCGCTCGAAGATCCGCTCCAGGTGCTCCGATGCGATACCCGGACCGAAGTCCCGGACGCTGAATTCAACCTCGGAGTCCAGCAGCCGGGCGCCCACTTGAATCCGTTTCCCCGCCCTCCCGTACTTCAATGCGTTTTCAATCAGGTTCCCGAAGACCTGGTTCATCGCGTCGGAGTCAGCCATCACGGCCGAGTCCGGCGCACCCGCCGATTCCAGTTCAACTCCGGAGTCAACCACGATGCCGCCCAGCGACTCAATGGCATCGTCGACCAGTGCGCTGGCCCGTGTGGCCTGTAGCGCCAGCTTGTAGTCGGGGCTCTCCACTCCGGCCAGGGTCAACAGATCCTCAGTCAGGCGGTTCATTCGAGTGGCGTTTTTGAGAATGACACCAAGAAACTCCCGGCTGGTCTCCGGACGAGGATGTTCTTCGATGAGCGTCTCGACATAGCCTTGGATCGATGTCAGCGGCGTGCGCAGTTCATGGCTCACATTGGCGATGAACTCCCTGCGCGACTTCTCTGCCGCCTCAATCCGGGTAACGTCGTGCAGCACCGCCAGCGCGCCGCCACTGGGCAACGGAGCCGCATTGATCTCAAATATTCGCCCCGGCGCCAGAGACGTTGCCCGGCCAAAGCGCACCTCGCGCTTTTCCAGCGCCCCACGCACACAAGCAAGCAACTCTGGATCGCGCACAAAGTGAACCAGTGACCGGCCCGCGTAAATCTGCGTCCCTGCAACGCGTTGCATCACGGCGTTCGACCAGCGCACAAACCCTTCAGGAGTAATGGCGACCACCGCCTCCTGCATGGCGTCCAGCATGGCGGCCAGCTCCTGCCGGCGGCTCTCGATCTCGGCAAAGCTCTTCCCGAGCCGCTCGGCTGTCTGGTTCAGCGCCGCCTCCATGGCGGCAATCTCGTCCTCGCCGGTCTGCTCCAGCCGGGCGCTCAGGTCGCCACCCGCAACGCTGCGGGCAAAGGCCACCACCCGCCTCAAACGCGCGGTGACGCCCCCTGCAACCCACGCGGCAACCGGCAGGGCCACTGCCAGGGCGATCAACCCCGACCACAGCGCCTCGCGGCCCAGTGTTTGCAGTGAGTCTCCCGCCGAGTGCTGCACCATGCGACGGAAAACCACCTCCATCACCACGGTGTGAAACACCAGCACAAGTACGAAGAGACCGAGCAGCTTGGTGAATACTTTTTGAGTCAAATCAGCCTACTCGCCCTTGGGAAGCTCGAAGCGGTAACCGGCGCCGCGCACGGTTTTCAAATAGCGCGGGTTTTCCGGATCCACCTCGATCTTCTCCCGGATGCGCCGCACATACACGTCCACCGAACGGGGAGTGACAAAACGCGCATCGCCCCACACAGCGTCCAGCAAATGGTCGCGGCTGTACACCCTGCCCGGATGCCGCGCCAGGTAATCCAGCAGCCGGAACTCCGTGGCCGTAGTCGTGGTCAGCGTGCCGCGCACGGTCAATTGCATCGCGTTGGCGTCGATAATCACCTCTTCAAAGCGAATGACCGAAGGCGTGGTCGGCCTTTCAAACCGGCGCAGCACCGCCTTGACCCGCGCCACCAGTTCGCGCGTTGCAAAGGGCTTGGTGATGTAGTCGTCCGCTCCCAGTTCAAGCCCCAGCACACGATCGTTTTCTCCCGCGCGCGCGGTCAGAAAGATGATGGGAATGGTGGAAAGCGCCGGGTGACTGCGAAGCCGCCGGCAAACGTCCAGCCCGTCTCCGCCGGGAACCATGATGTCCAGCAGAAACAGCGCCGGCGCCTGCCTCTCGGCGTCAGGAATCAGGTTGGTGGGTGTATGAAACAAGCGCGCCTGAAACCCGGCTGCCTCCAGGTGATGCTGCACCAGGCGCGAAATATCCGTGTCGTCTTCCAGCACAAATACGGTTTGGCTCAAACGGTCGGCCCTCGCCCGGCGGCCGTTGAGTTTCAATTGCTGGGGCCGCACGGAATCGTTACCAGATTAATGCAGTCAGGCAAAGATATTGCAAACGTTTGATGAATTTGAACGGGGAGAGCCCGTATGCGCACGGAAACAAACCCTTCTGCCAATAGAAGATGAGTGCGCCGATCGCAATTTCCGGGCTTCCCGCCAGCCAGCCGCTGCTCCTTATTCGTCGCGCAACGCAACCATGGGATCCACTTTCGCCGCCCGGCGAGCGGGAAGCCAGCAAGCAAGAAAGGCGGAAAGAAGCAGCGTCACCACACCCATTGCATAGATGCGCAGATCCGTTGCAGAAACCTCATAAAGCTGGCTCTGCAAATAACGGCCCAACGCCCAGGCTCCCAGCAGGCCCACAAAAAGCCCCGGAACCACCATCGTGAATCCGCGGAAGAACACGTTTCCGAAAACAGACTTCGAGGAAGCCCCGAGGGCAATGCGAATGCCAATCTCCCGAGAGCGGCGTCCCACGTTGAACGCCAGAACGCCGTAAAGCCCCACGGAAGCGAGAACGAGCGCAACAGCGGCAAATGAGCCGATAAGCCTGGTTTGAAATGACCTGGTGGAGATGGACTCTGTGATCCGCGCGGAGAGCGGACGCACATCGTAGACGGCTTCAGTGGCCGTCATGCGCCGGAGTTCGGCTTTGGCCGCTTCAATGAGAGCGGCAGGATTCCCCCGGGTCCGCATCATCAATGAATACTCTGGAAAGAACGGGAATTGACGAAGAGACAAGTAAAACTCCTCGTGGTCGGTCTGGCCCAGGTTGTCCTGCGAAGAGTCGCCTACAACGCCAATCACGGTGGCGTGCGCAATTTCAATCTCCGGTGGCCCCATCAGAATCTGCTTGCCAATCGGGTCCTGCCCAGGCCAGTAACGTTGCGCAAAGCTCCGGGTCACAATCATATCCAGGGGCAGCTTGCGCATCACGCCTATAATCTCCTCCATTTTTGGATTCTCTGAGGAGAGGGCAGGCATCGGCTCATCCCCGCTGAACACACGGCCCTGCAACAGCGGGATGGCCATGGCGCGAAAATAGTCGCGAGTGATTATGCGGTAGGAGGCGGTAGGGTAGTCGCTCGCCGCGGGCACAGGACGGTCAAGCAATCGAAATTGATTATGCGAATCGTTGAAGTCGAAGGCCAGATTGCTGGTGACCGCAGCCGATTCCACACCCGGAAGCTGTGCGAGACGTGTCGCGGCATCCGCATAAAACGTTGACACACGCAGGGGAGATCCGCCCATGCGGGCGCCAGGGGAGGCCAAGTGCAATGAGAGCACGTTTTCCGGCTCGTATCCCAGCGGCCTGCTCGAAAGGGAATACAGGCTCCGCATTACCAGCGCCGAAGTGATGAGCAGCAGAGTGACAGACCCCACTTGCGCCACAACCAGCAGGTCCGAAGTCCGGAAGCGGCCGCGGAAAGACTTCGCTGCAGCAGAGCGGTCTTTCAGTACTTCGTTGGGGTTCGCTTGCGAGAGTTGCCACGCAGGAGCCAGGCCAAAGCCGATCCCAGTCAACAATGTGAGAATCAAGGCGAACGCCTCTACGCGAAAGTCGATCACGGAGATGCTGCCTGCGTTGAGTTGGAGAAGCTGAATCGGGACCAGAGAGTTAAGAGTGGCGCTCAGTCCAATTGCCAGCACCAGGCCCAAGCCGCCTCCAATCGCCGCCAGCAGAAAGCTTTCGACCATGAGTTGCCGGACCAACCGGGAACGGCCGGCGCCAAGAGCCGCGCGGATCGCCATCTCCCGGTCCCGCGCAAATGAGCGGGCAAGAGAAAGTGTCGCGATGTTGACACACATAATCAGCAGCACCAGCCCCACTGCGCCCATCAGCAATAGCTGACGTGGTTTGGCGTCATTCATCAGGTACTGATGAAGGCCCATCAGTGTGACGCCTATGCCGTCGTTGCTCTTCGGATAAAGTTCTCCAAGATGCGCCGCAATGGAGTTCATCTCACCTGTGGCCGTGGCCAGGGAAACGCCGGGTTTGAGGCGTCCCAAAACCGTGGCGTTGCTGTGGTTGTTGCGCGTCTGCATGAAGAACTGCTCGACGAACGGTCCGAGAGGCAATACGAGTTCCGAGTCAGCGAAGAAGCGAAACTCAGGAGGAAGGACTCCAACAATGGTTGCCGACTTTCCGTCCACCTGGACTGAGCGGCCAACCACTCCGGGGTCGGCGTTGAATCGTCTGGACCAGGTGGGATAGGTCAGCAGCAGGGTCAGCGGCGCACCGGTCCGATCGTCGTCAGGGCTGATGTCCCGGCCAAGCACCGGCCGAAAACCAAGCACTTTGAGGAAGTCGGAATCAACCATCACCGTGGACATGCGGTCCGTGCCGCGCGCGGTCATCAAGTTCACAGAGGCGGCGGTGCGGTAGATGGTCAGGGCTGAAAAGGAGGTCTGCTCCTTCTTCCAATCGACGAAGTTCGGATAAGAGACCGGCATCACTCCGTTGGTCTTGGCAGGGCGCTCATTGATGTGAACCAACTGGCTGGCTGCCGGGTAAGGCAGCGGGCGGAAGAGCGTCGCATTCAGCACTCCAAAGAAGGCCGTGTTGGCTCCGATGCCCAGTGCCAGCGTGGCGGCTGCCACAATTGTGAACGCCGGACTCTTTCGCAGTTGCCGGGCAGCATAATACAGGTCTTGCCAGAAAAGGTTCTTCATCGTCCTAAGTCTCCCGCAATGAGGGCACGCAGACTCACGTACCTGGCTTCGATGTGAGAGTTGCAATCGACGTGCCATGAGTCGGGAAGGGCTTAGGACCTTTGTTTCAATAACATCCGCGATCAAGCGTGATGTGGCTCACTGGTCCGAGTGTCCGCTTCCGATCATCTTTTCCGGAAATGAACACAAAGTGCGGCAAAACCTTCGGCGCAGATGACTTGGCTTGCCGCAAACGAGATGGGCAATATTATTGCGAGGACGCAGGCATCATCGGCGTGTCCGCCGGGTGTGGCTCACTTCCGGTCTTTGTGTCCTCAGGCTCCTGTGCATCGTGGCTTGACGACGTTGCCCCCAATGCAGCATCGGTTTTCGATTCCATTGCCTTTCGTTTGTCGCGCTCCGCACGCGCCTTGCGGGCTTCATTGCGGGCTACCCACATCAGCGCCACAAAGGTCACCACCAGCAGTCCCAAAGCCGTAAAGCCATGCAACTGCTCAATCTCCCCTGGCGCACCGCCGTCCACGTCTCCCACCAGAAGCGCAAGCCCCACGAACACGAAGAAAATATGCGCGCAAAACACCCGCAGCGACGCCTTCCCCAGGATGAGAAATGGCTGAATGGACACCAAATGCACCAGGTGTTGTCGAAGCCAATAGACGACAAACGTGAATGCGGTCAGATTGAGAAGCCGGAGCGGACCAAGCTGCCATTTGTCCAGTTGAAGGCCAAGTGCCGGCTGCGTCAGGTAAGGTCCCAGCCAACCGTGACGAATCCCGATGAAAAAGAGGCAGGCTCCGGTCGCGAGGCCTGCCACCCACCCGGGAAACTCCCTGCGGGGTAGAGCGTGCAGGGCCGATCGTGCCCCGATCCAGAGACCCACCACCCAGATCGCCTGCCACGCAAACAGGTTGAAGGCCCCCGTCTCCTGCAGCGGAATCTGCAGATGGGTAACATGCACAACCCAGTTATGAACCATGTCGCGCAAGCCGAACTGCGCCAGCAGCCAAACCAGGCCGCTGATGGCAAGAACCCTTCTCCAGCCAATGCGCACCCCCGCCGACATCAGCATCGGCGTCAAAAACAGGAACGCTACATACATCGGCAGGATGTCAAGCAGCGGCGGACAGTAGAGCAGCAGCACCGAGCCGACAATGGCCTCGAACGGATGCGCCAGGTAGAAGTTGAGCAGATGGTTGAGGGCCGCCCGATGCGTATGCACTGCGAAAGCCGCGGCAACCGTGAACACAAGCCCCAGCATCAGCAAGTGATAGGCATAGATCTTCAGCGAGCGCTTCCATAGCTTGAGCCGCACCTTGGATGGGTCCGCCATCATCTCGTGGATCGAGAGCCGGCCCACCAGCAGCGCCGAAATAAAGACGAAACCCTCCGCCGAGGACACAAAGCCGATGGGCTGGTTCAAATAGTCGCTGAAACGCGTGGGAAGATGCGTCAGCGTCATCCAGACGAGGAAGAGCCCGCGCAGGGCGTCGAGTTCGGGGCGACGTTCGAGCCGGGGAAGATGCATTCCGAAACACCCGCGTCTGAAACCAGGAAATCGTCTTTCACTTGGTTAGACGCTTGCCAAGCCAGTCAGTTGTACCCTTCGACTATCTGGCCCGTGGTTTACGCTGAATTGGCAGGCACGGTTTTTTGCGGTTGGCGCAAACTGGGGAGGAAACATGACCTGGGCAATCTTGTTGGTCGGTCTAGTGGTTGGAGTAGTTTCAGGCATCGTGGGTATCGGCGGCGGCGTCTTGTTTATCCCCGCGCTTATCTGGCTGCTGGGAATGAACCAGCACAAGGCTCAAGGCACAACCCTGGCGGCGTTGCTTGCGCCCGTAGGCATCTTCGCGTTTCTTGAGTATTACCGCAACGGCAACGCAGACCTGCGCGTGGGCCTGCTTCTGGGCGCCGGCTTCCTTGTCGGCGGATATTTTGGCGCAGTCGGCGCGCAGCACATTCCAGAGGTCTGGCTGCGCCGCGTCTTCGCCGTAACCCTGGTTGCCATCGGCAGCCGAATGTTCTTCAGCCAATAAGGATTACTGCGATTCAAACCGTGGCCACAAATCTCAGCCGCACATAATCCGCAGTCCAATTCCCGTCTTCGTCTCGCAATGCAGGCTCAAGCAGGGCGGCTGTTTCCTCCACCACCGTGTCCCTCAGCGCTTCCGGCAGGCCGTCCAGCACGCCGCGGCGAAAAGTCCTGAGCCAGCCGGCCATGCCACTCTCCGCCAAGGGCGTAGGCCGCGGAATGAGCGCGATCCGCTGCACCTGAAACCCGTGCTGCTCCAATCGCCTCTCATACCCCTCAGGCGTCGGATAATAATTGACACCATCCTCGCGATCGCCAAGGCCATGCCGAACCAGCACGGCCATCAGCGCCACGCGAATGGCCGCGATGTTGCCGTGCCCGCCCATCTCCGCCACAAACCGCCCGCCTGGCTTGAGCACCCGCCTGACCTCAGCCATCATGGCGTCCTGGTCGCGCACCCAATGCAGCGCGGCATTGGAAAATACCGCATCGAATGTGTTCCTTGCGTAAGGCAAGGCCTCGGCATCTCCGACATCGGCCGCCACGCCCCTCTCTCGTGCCGCGGCAACCATCTCCGGCGAAGCATCCACGCCCACCACGCTGGCGCCCGTGGTCCCAAGGCGCTTCGTCAATTGCCCGTCCCCGCAGCCAAGATCGAGAATGTGCTCCGCGGCCTTCGCGTCCAGCCATTCGAGCACACCGCCGGCCAACCCATGCACAAATCCGGCATTCTCCCCGTAGTTCTTTGCATCCCATGTCTGTGTCATCGGCTTGCCTCGGTAGCCAGTTTCTCTCCCCACCCGGGACATTTGAAGTTCAAAAGACGGTGCTATTTGGCGCAAAGAGCGGCATTTTCGCGCCAAAACAGGTTGAAATCGGCCACTTCTGTTTACCGATCAGTTATTAGGGTAAATTTGTACGTTATTCATTCCTTGTGACTTATCTCCATGCTCTGGTCGAAAAAGTAGTAAAAAAAGGTGGGGGGGGGTGGGGGGGTGGGGGNNGGCAGATTTTCGACGGTTTTCGGCTCGCAATGGACGTTGACGAGGGCGCTTCGAGGCCGGGATGGACTGGACCAAACTGAGTTCCACCGTATGTGTTTTGATCATCTCGACCCTCCAATAGATATTGTGCGCCAGAGGGTCGTATTGAGATGCAAATTCAAATCGACTGTACCGGCAAGAGCGTCAAGTCATCCACCAGGCCGACTTCTTTGTGCACAAAAGGCTCTCCGTACCGGACACCGGCCAGCAGCCCATAATGGCGCGCCTCGGCAAATGTCCGCT
>PLZC01000451.1:14789-15196 GCA_003151985.1 Acidobacteriaceae bacterium | reverse complement strand
CCGGAGAGCAGAATGCTCAACGCTATCTCGTTGGGGGTCTTCTGGCGCGTGGCGCCCTCAACCAGGGCAATCATGCGGTCGAGGAAGGTCTCACCGGGGTTGGAGGTGATACGGACCTTGATCCAGTCCGACAAGACCTTCGTCCCGCCGGTGACGGCCGACCTGTCGCCGCCGGCCTCGCGAATAACGGGGGCCGATTCGCCGGTGATGGCCGATTCGTCTACTGAGGCAACACCCTCGATCACTTCGCCGTCGCCGGCGATGTAGTGGTTGGCCTCGACGTAGATCACATCGCCCAGGCGGAGCAGGCCGCTGGCCACGTCTTCCAGCTCATTGGACGCGGTATAGCGGCGCGCCACCGTTTCACCCTTGGCTTTACGCAGGGTGTCGGCCTGGGCCTTGCCGCG
>PLZC01000451.1:0-14779 GCA_003151985.1 Acidobacteriaceae bacterium | reverse complement strand
TCACCGGATTCTTGACCATGCCGCGTGGATCGAGCTTGCGGACCGAGTCCACTAGCGCCTGGGCCATGATTTCCGTGTTCCAAAGACTTTTCTTGGTAGCCATAACAGTCCGTTCCTGATGCTGGTTCTTTCAGAACCTGTCAAAAACCTGGTTATTGAAGGGTACGGACTAAAATCTCGTACCCTTCAAACAAAGAGTGCGTTCAACAAACCCTTAAAAGAGCTGGCCTGCCTTGAGCAGCAGGTGTTCCAGGATGGGTCCCAGGCTCAGTGCCGGGAAGAAGGTGAGGGCGCTCAAAATGAGGATCACGCTGATCAGCAGCGCGGTGAACAGCGCGGTATTGACCGGGAAGGTACCGGGCGAGGGAGGCACGCTCTTTTTGCTTGCCAGGTTGCCGGCCAACGCCAGCACCGGAACCAGCATGAGAAAGCGTCCGCCGAGCATGGTCCAGCCCAACATCACGTTGTACCACCAGGTGTTTGCGTTCAAGCCGGCAAAAGCCGAACCGTTGTTGGCTGCCCCGGAGGTAAAGGCGTAGAGAATCTCAGTGAAACCGTGCGGACCCTGGTTGGCCAGACTGCTGAGCCCGATAGTGGGCGAGAGCACGAAGATTGCCGTGAAGACGAGAATGATGAGCGGGAAGATGAGCACGTAGAGCATGGACATCTTCACGTCGTAGGCCTCGATCTTCTTGCCCAGGTACTCGGGGGTGCGGCCCACCATGAGGCCAGCGACGAAGACCGAGAGCACCACCATGATCAGCATGCCGTACAGGCCCGAACCCACGCCGCCAAAGACAACTTCGCCCATCATAAGGTTGATGAGCACCACCATGCCGCCCAGTGGCGTGAGCGAGTCATGCATGGTGTTGACCGCGCCGCAACTGGCGTCGGTGGTGATGGTGGCGAAGAGTGAGCTTTCGGCGATGCCGTTGCGGACCTCCTTGCCCTCCATGTTGCCGCCCGGCGCCGTCAAGGTGCGGGATTGTGCGGCGCCGTGAATGAGCAGATGGGGGTGCGACTCGGCCCAGTACACGGTGGTGAACCCAGCAGAGAACAGAACAAACATGGCGGCCAGTACGGCCCAGCCATGGCCGGGTGAGCCGGTCACGTGACGGACTGAGGCCCGAGTAGTTTCCGGACCAATGAGCGAAGATGACATCAATCTGCCTGAACTGATGGTGAGTCCCCTCTTTGCCAGAACAACCGGTTCGGGATAATTCGGATGGCCAGCGCCGACTCAACTCTACGACGTCGTTGAATTCAGTTATCAACCCGCATACTGAACACACGAAGACCAATGGGTCCGGCCTAAAGCCAATTCTCGACGGCTGAGTCAACACGAACCGTGCAGGGTCGATCCTTGGCTGCTCCTGATTGTTCATGAAGACTTCGTCCAAACACTGTTGCGGCAACACTTCAGGAGTGTCTCGGCATCCCTTCGCTCTCAAATACCAGCTGGAAACAAACTCCTGTAGACTTTCGAATAGCTGTTGAGGTATGGCCGGGGATTTGGGAGTGAAGGCCGCAGATTCTGGAATAGCGACACAGCAGCCCAGACCACCTTCAAAGGTGAACAGGGCGCCCGGTGCGTATACAGTCATGATTTGCGTTTGAGATCGGTTCACTAGTCCTTCTCCTCGTCGAATTCCGATACTTGTCCGTGCTGATTGCGAACAATGCGCAACGCCGCCTGTAGGGTGTTCTTTTCGTCCTCAGGAGCAAGGCGCTTTGTACGGAACTCTCTTGTCAGAGTGAAAAATCCCGCCTCATCGATATCGCGCAAGGACATCATTGGAGGCTTTCCAAGTCCCGGGTTCTTCCAGTAGTCGCGAAGTGCGGTTGTCGTATTGAGGTTCCTGAATTGTTCTATCATCAGCTTCGCTTGATCACGAGTCTTGCCCTCGTAGAAGTCGGTGCGGGGCGCTCTTCCTATATGTCGGTATCCCCTTCCATGCACTCCAATTGCCGCGACCGCGAATTCCATGAAATCGCGAGCCGCCGAGGGGAAGTCCCGACTGGCAAGAAGCGCCTGTACATCACAAACACGTTCGAAAGTCAAAGATCTCGGCTTATCTTCAGATTTTGCCTTTACAAACAAGTACTCCTGGACCCACCCACATAGCCATGCTTGAAAGACACTCGCAAAAACACGGTCGTGTGCGGTAAGAGCCCATCGGCTGATTGCAGGAGGAGCTATCATGCGCTCTAGAAACCGGTGAAAGATGTCGTGCGTTTCCACGATATACCTATCTCTTCTCGCTTGAGGAGTAGGAATCAGCAGGCAAAATCCGGAATGCATACGACCAACACGGGAGGATGCTTGAATGAACTCAGCAATGTCATTTGGCATGCCTGCAAAAAACATCGCGTTAAACTTGTCTACATCGACTCCATGGGATATCGCAGACGTAGCAACAATGCTCCGGAGAACATCTTCTAAGGACGGAAACTCATTGCCCGAATGCTCTTGACCTTGCGCCTCTTGCATGATCTCCTGAATCTCCGCAACGTCCACTCCACCAGAAATTAACCGCGTTTTGATGTTCTTAACCTGGTCCAAGCCATGTGACCGGTGCACCTTGATAACTTCCTCGCGGAAAGAGTCTATGACCTGATCGCCGCCCTTCTTGTTAGTAACGTATGTAAGCGAGATGCGCATCAGGTCTACCAACGCGGTCAGGACGGCAGGATAGTTGGCGGCGAAATACGAAATAGCAGTCCTATGAAAACCGGAAATGGGTCCACTACTGATACTGCTAAGAATTGTGTTCACTGTTGTCTGGCGCGCCGCATCATCGATTAACCCTGTCCAGAGTTCTGAGATTGCCAAGTGATATGCGGAGAGCACGGAAACGGTGGTGACCGTATGAGTGCGGCCATTTGTCATTAGTGAGAGGTACACCCGCATCCACGGAGATTCAATCTCGGGCGCCAGTGGCACAGTCCCTCCAAGCCCTCTTCGACCCGGCTGCTCAGGCTCGGCGGGAGTCGAGTAGAAGGACTTATAGATCGACGTCCCTGGATAGGGGAACTGGACGTGTTCTCGCAGGTACAGAGACCCGAATTGCTGCTCTGGCACGCTGACGGTAGCAGTAGCAGCAATGACTTTCGGTAAACGGGGTTTTCGCTCTCCAAACGGGCGACGCGCCACACGTTCTAGCAGGATTTCCGAAGATTTTGAGAACAGCTGTTCCAGCAACGTCTCAAAGAGTCCCGCAAAGGTTCCAAGACTCTCATCAAGAAGGTGAGCCTCATCCTGAATGATGAGAGAAGGAAAAGGATCGACAAAAACCTCTCGGCCGTTTGAAAACGCGGGACTAATTTCTTCGCAATTGTGTGCTGCGGCACCTTCCTTTAACTCTTTTACGGTTGGCATCTTTAGCCGATCAGTTCCACACTCAATCCAATGCGCAGACCCGAACATACCCATCACCCTGCTGATTGTGCTCGGCGATTGCCCGATCAACGCGAGTTTGTCAATTACGCCCAAAATGATTGAAGGGGCATGACGGTAAATGTCTCGATCAATAATCAGGAACGGAAGCGGCTCGAACGAAGTGCCGAGGTTCCAAGGGCACTCAGAGTTGAAACAGACAATCGCGACCTCGATCGCACTGGAGTACTTCACTTTGCGAAGTCCGGTTAGCCATCCACATGCTGGGCAGTAGGGAATCTTGTTGAAGCTCTTGTTGGCAGTATCGTACTCGTCCTTCGTGTGGTCGTCATTTCCGTAATTTCCTAAGGTGACGACCGGCAACGCCGCGAGCCGGTCGTCATCTGGCACATTTGGAGTGTTGCCACTGCCTACCCAGAAACCAATCTCGAATGTACTTCCGTTTATACCCTCCGCTCTTCTTAGCAGCTCAGCATGTATCAGGATCGAGAGCAACCGTTGTCCCTGCTGGAGGGTTAGCAGCCGCAGCGGATAGCGAAGGAGAGCTGTGACACCGATCAACTTTCCCCGTAGGCGGTCAAGGAACAAACCGTAGACGAGCAGTCCAAAGAAGGCCTCGGACTTGCCGCCACCAGTTGGGAAATATAAGAGAGTTGCGGTCTCTTCATCGAATACTTCGTCGTACCACTGCGCGTTGGCGAACTCTTCCATTCGCGAAACAAGCGTTGGGATATGAGCAAGGATGAAGGTGAGCTGGAATAGACGCCAACTGGAGACGTTCTTGGCTTGACCAGCCACTTCGAATGTTTTATTTAAGAGCAGCCATGCCCGAAATGGAAAGGATTCGCGACTATTCCTGTCGGCGTTGTATTCATGCCAACTTGCCTCAAGCAGGGATATACCCAGTTCGATGCGCTGCACTTCCTTCTCGTATGCCTCAAGATCTTTGTTGAAGCGGAGAATCTCTCGGTCCGCAGTGCCAAGATCGGTGACTCCTTGAGCCGGATTGAGCGTGAGCTTCTGTGTATCAATCCATATTCTATATTCCTTCACAAGTGCTCGAAGAGATCGTGGGTCGAACTGCGCGTCAGAAAGCTGACTGAAGCCAGTAGAAAGGCCGGGGATATTTGTGGGGGTAGATCGCGGCTGGACGTACCGGGGCATCCAGGTGGTCTCAAGGCGAAGGAACTGCTCTCCCGGGCTTGCGCTAACACCGCAATTGATTCCGATCGCGGGATAAGAAAGAAAATCTCGAAAGCGATAGGATGGTTCTACCCGATCCAACTTCAATGCGCGGTGCGTTGAAGTTGGGATTTGCACTGTTAGCGACACCTGGTGAATGGCATGTTCAAACCTGTCTCTCTGATGTTTTGAAACCTCGCAGGAATTGTTTTCGAAGATTACACGAATATTCTGACGTTGAGGATCTCGGAGATCAGGAGACGCCTCAACCATTAACGCTAAGTTAGTTAGGGATGGAAGAATATCTGAGAGTGCCGGCGCCGTGCTTCGTAGACCTCCCAGGAAAGCCTCCCACGAAGCCTTGGATTTAAAATTGCTCGGAAGGATTTCCGCAGGCCGATAGGCCCATTGAACACCATCATCGGATTTGATCCAACACGCTACGGCCTCAGAAATCGCGCCAAAGAGCTTTTCAGACCACTCAGCGGCAAGAGATACAAGACGATCAGGTTCATCGAGCGCCAGAATACATGGTTCAACTTCCACCGTGATTCTCTTCCATTTCTGAGGGACGTCGAGCGGTTGAGCTGCTTGATCACTATTGAAGATGTATTCTCCCTTGCTGGGCGCAAGGCTCGCCACATCGTTATCGGGGGCTACATCCGATTGTGAAGAGATCACAACATCGGAGCTCTCGGCTAAAACTTCGTCGCTTTGAAGCAGCACATCGAATCCGGCCAGAAGTGAACGAAAGATGCGCTGCTTTTCAGCCTGCAGGTTGCGGCGCTCGTTCGCGGCCTTGGATGCATCCGCCGCTTTTAGGTCCTTGACCGCACGCCGAGTTTCATCACGGATCAATGCCTCTATCTGTTTCTTAAGCTGCGGGCAAGGCCGGATATTGAATTTTGCACACTCAAGATCATCCCACGATGGCAACACCCGAACGTAGACAGAAAATCGGGGAGAAATGACGATCTTTCCCTGAGCATCGCTGCTGATCTGAAAATCCATCCCATGCGAACTTATATGGATGTCGGATGTTTCATCTTCCGTCTGGAGTTCGTTGAAGCGCGGCAACAAGAATCCCGAGACAAACTTGATCGAAGGCTTGTGTCCGTACACATTCTCGCCTTCCTTGCCTGCACCGCTCGACCGTTCCCAGGTAAGGTTTAATAAGGCATCTACGATGCCTTCCTTCGCATCAGACAGGTATGATTGTGCAGCAACGGGTAGTGTTCGTAGATCTGGTATTTTCATGAAATGGCCTCGTTGTACACCAACGTCTCGACGTTTTCCTGCGCTAGAACATTTACTCTGCGCAGCGCATCTTGGTCGAAATCCGGAAACTGGGACCCGAGCGAATCTGGATCGACAAGCGCGGCCATAAGCACACTATGAAAATAGCCGCCTTGCTTGATGCGTTTCGATCGTGTGGCGAATACCCCGTAAATCCAGTGTTGGTCCGCAAGCACTTCGTTGATCTCGAGCCCCTTCATGAATATGTTGAAAAGATCTCGATCGCGCGGCGCATGCGGCCGGACCTCCTCGAGCGGAGCACTGAGGAGACTTTCGACATCAATCCACTCGCAAATTGACCCAAACAGTGGTAGATTCGCCTTCGGATCAATTGCCAGCATGCGACCCTGCAGTGTCTTTGCCTTAGTTGCAATGTTGTCGCCGGCAAGGCGGCTCACCGCGCGGGCGACTGAGCGATGATAGTTGGCTAGGGCCGCAGGCGCGTCTGCCGTGAATTTCAAGATCTCTCGGGCGTCATCTACGAATTCATTGCGAAACACACACACCTCATCGTCTGGTTTCAATTGGCTAGCAACACATTTGGACCAGGGAATCAGCGCACTGGTGTCGAATAAAAGGAACTCGGAATTATCGAAGACCTTGAGCCGTGTTCCCGACAAAAGTGTAATTAAGCGGATCTTCCCCCGCCATTCTGGTCGCTCGGCAGTCAGGTCAATTGTGGGGCCATCAAGCCACCTAAGCTCTGAGTCAAGGTCACCGATTGGACTATTGTGAGCGGCGGACGCTTGGACCAATTGATCAGCAACCATCGCTAAGCTGTTCTTCAGGGCAGGGCTGTCGAGTTCAAGAAAACGTCGAAGTTCTTCTTGAGATGATCCGCACGTGCATGATTGGCGAGAATACAGACATCGTGTGGCAGAGCAGAAGAACCAAGCACTTCAACTAGTGTTTCAAAGTACGGTTCTATGAAAACGAGGCTGCTGGCGGAGACCTGGGCTCCCTGGTCATTTACAAGTCTGCTCGCTGACCCTCGATCCGTTAGCACAAAGGAACCGTTCTCGACGGCCATCTTCAAGTCCCATAGATGAAAGTCGTTTGTGATCCGCCACCGCACCAACCCCAGATTCAGCGGGTCGGACATGATAACGATTGCATCTTGCTTTTTCTTAATCAGGCTGCGAAGAATCTCGTTAGAATGCATCCTGCCGGGATGTTGCTTATTGAGGGAGGCGATCAGCGCATCGAACCTCTCGCAAAATCTTTCAAGAGAAGCATGCAGGCGCCCTGCGCGGCGTTCTGCAAGGACCTCAGCGAGATGAGCTCGCGCCGCACGGTAGTCGTATCGAGAACCGCGTGCGTTGCATTGGTACCCCTCGAACTGTTCCTTCAGAAAAGAGAACATTTCGTCGGGCTGTCCGGAGAGCGAGAGGAGGTAACGTGCAACACGACATGCTTCAGCTACGTTCTCTGCTGGGCCGCTCGCACCATCCTGAAGCAGTTCCCTCTTGAGTTGTATGCCACTATCTATAATCTCGAGGCCGTCGGTCCCGAATACAATGACCGATACTCTTCGCGGGCTTACACCAGAGGCCGGATAGGAATCCCCAAACATGCTTTTTGAGACGTTGAAGGCGACTTGGCATCCTGTCGGAACCTTATGCCGGGAAAATGTCTCCGCACGCAGCCTGTCGTAATCGGATAGAACGGTGAACCGAAGTTGCTGAAGGCAAAAGGTATCGTCCGTTACAGCAAAAATTGGCGGAGCAGCCTGGACGTAAAGGTCTATTAGGGAATCCGTCAACTCCGAGACACGATCGATCCATTTCATACCGAGAGCGGTTCTCGCCCTTCTTGAGAGATCCAGTAAGAGAACATTCGGGATTCTCCCCCCGTTTTGAGGATCGAGACCTGCCCGGCGCAATGCATCGGATTTCGTTGAGTCAGCGCCGATGGCGATGAGGAAAAACGGCGTCGCATTGAATCTCAGCGCCGATTGGAGCGGCGGCTTGTTCGGTGAAAGCCGAATATACTTCCGTAGTCTTTCTAGAAAGTGCGGAGCAGTATCAAAGACCTCTGCCCACCGGATGCTCTTTACAGGGAAGAGTTCGAACAAGGATGGGTGCTGCAGACTGGGATCAGATTCTAGCGCTTCCTTCAAGGTGGACGGCCATTTGCTGGAGTCGTGCAACGACTTCAAAGATTGTAAGGACAGAATATATCGCGCCCAAGATTCGGCGCTGCCTCGAATCCGATTGAGTGGCGCAGAAATTGCCACGCACAGAGAGTCTCTGTCTACCAAGACGTCTCGCAATACAGAACTACACATCTGGTTCCATGGAAAAAATAAGGTCGTAAATCTTTCCACATCGCAGGTGCTTAGACGCTGAAGGCAAGAAGCAAAGTGAAGCACCTGCAAGTTGGCGAAGGGTGTCGGGCACGCAAAGACAACCTGGCTTAACTTTCCGGTGGAAACGGCGGAAAACGATTCGAGCAGATGCATTGCCGGGGGGCTGAACTGGGCCAGAGTAGATGGGGAACAGGCTAGTCTGAGCCTAGTAATGAGCGCACTCGAATCACCTGAAAGGGCGTACACCTGCGCACTGGGCTCCGGCGTCGAGATGCGGGTTGTGATCATGCTCATGACATTGCCTTGCCCATGAACTAGGTTGGCGAGAAGGTCTTAGCCGGGTAGAGTCTTATGCGACCAATGCAATTCTCCGTCCGTCTGCTTCCAAAAGGTACATTTCGGACACGGCTTCGTTGATTTGTTCTTTTGTTGCTCGATTGTTGACCAAAACTTCAATCTCTCTGGCCTGGTTAACGCTTGGAAGTGGGATAGCTTCAAGTTCAGACGCAGACACAGCCACGCTGCCATTTATACAGCGAAAAGCCGCATCGACAATGTCCGCATGAAGGATCGCTGACAGTGTAGCCAAGGATATTGCCGGCTTGTCTGCCGAAGGAAGAATCATATTCAGATGGTTTTCGACTATTGCTCCGCGGTTTCGCTCGAGAAACGCGGCCGGTAGTTCCGCGGAGATTAGTCGCCGTTTTTGCTCTTTTGACGTAGTGCGCTGAACCAAAATGCAACCTTGATTCCGAATGAGATGAAGATCCTTTTTGCGAGGAATAAAGAACGGCTTGTAATGAAGGCTCTCGGGATCCCATTCAAATCTACCTGACACCCTGACTGCTTCTGCACAAATGATGGGATAAGCGCCTTTCCCAGGTTTACGCCGCAGCTGCTCTGGGTATCTGTGAAAGACCATTGGCCCAGTAGATACCCTGTAACCGTAGTCTCGGAGCCTGGTACTCATGGCTGCTATCTTGCCCACCATCGAACATTGCTCTATAGTTCTGGGTAGCAACCAAGGGTCTCCTCCTGCCCCCGGAACCGAATACACGCCTCCGTCGATTGCGTTGAGGGTGAATTCATTCACGAGATCAAGAAGGTGAATGACAACGGATCGTCTGGCAGCCCCTTTCCGATAAACTGCCAGCATGGTTTCTTGCTGAACGCTCGCGAAGACTCCTTCTCTCTGTTTGATAAAGTCGATAGCTACAGGCGGCGATTCAGCTAAGAGGAGTTCGCGCAATGATTGGAAGTATTTCCCGCCCATCATGCTAGTCGGAGTTACGTAAGCGATGAGGCCGTTTTTCGCAGTCCAGTTAAGAGCTGCCTGCGTAAACAGGCCATACATATTCGCATGTCCATAAAGACTCCTCGAATATCTCTCGCGCATCTCCTTCGATAATGAACAACGGCCGTAAGGAGGATTGCCTAATACGAGATCGAAAATCTCTTGTGCTGGCACAGCGAGCGTATCGAGAACGCTGACGATTGAGGGAAGACGGCACCCCGCTTCAATGCATAAATCTGAGAGCGAAATCTCAACTAGAGTCTGAGACAGCCACCCAGTAAAACGATCGATCTCATACCCGCGGAGCCTATTGCCAATGGAGGTTAGGATGGCGCGTGCAGATTGGCCAGGGAGATGGCGCCTCATCTCCAATGCGATGGGAGTTAGGAATGCGGCCCCGCCACATGAAGTATCTAAAATCCGGCCAGTCTTCCAGTCTAGGCCTTGATTGCTTACAGATGCGATCAAGCGCTTTGTGAGGACTGGCGGAGTGAAAAATACTCCCCGGCTAGAACGAAGGCTCGGCGGTAATGCGCGCGAGTAGGCTTCCCCAATCCTGTAGCCCGCCTCTTCAGGCGTGCAGGATCTAAGTTGGTCCGCGAAGGCGATCGCCAGATTAGAGGCTGCTTCGTCAAGCGGGCTCACGGCAAATGGTACAACCAGTCGAAAATGCTTCCCTATTCTCTGGCTTTTCCAGTACCGAAGCGTTACTGCGACTGTGAAGGATTCTGCCAACCGAATCCGTGCGCATTCAGAAGGAACGTCGCATAGCTGCGATAGTCTAACGAATTTTGTCATGAAATTTGCAGCGCACGCTGTTTCCATTGTCTTCCTAATCGCAGAACTAGAAGCTGAAGCTAGGTGGAGCATAACTTCATACTGCAAATCAAACAAGGTCCAGGAGGACTTTTTCTTTGCCAAGAAGAAGTTAGATTCTCAGTACTTCCGGAACGAGCCCACAACGACCCCAAACAACTCCAGAGACTCCTTCGGCCGGATGTCCCGATACTCCTTATTGCCGGCCCGGAGGTAGAACCCCGCGTTGTCCTTGGCCAGATACTTCACGGTGTAGCCGGAGTCCAAGTAGGCCACGACAATATCACCGGCCTTCGCCTCGGCTCCCTTCTCGACGATCACCACGTCCCCAGGCAGGAGCCCAGCGTCGATCATCGACTCGCCCTTGACAACCAGCTGAACTGTTTTAGAGGGAACCCGGATCAGACGTTCTTCGATGCGTCGCATCTCGGCAGGAATGTCGTTTGCCGGCACCGGCACTCCGGCCTGGATGCTGTCGACCACCGGGCATTCGAAGAAGCGGCTTGCCGGTTGCAGGCGGCCGTCCGGCGTCGAGCTGAAGTACCCAGCCGGCTTCAGGCGGTTCAGCATGGCCGCCACCGCGGAGCTCGATTTGAACCCCAGAAGCTTGGCCATCCCGCCAAACGATGGCAGTACCCGGTGGCTCGCGTAGTAGTCGCGAAGCTTGGCCAGGTGCTGGTCGTCACGGTTCTGCATTGCTGAATTATATAGCAGTAACGCTCAATATTCGCAAATAAGTGCTTATTTTGAGTGCTTAGTTACCGTTGCGTGTTGTTCATTCGCTCAGTAGAATCCAGTAAAATGGACGACGCGAACGTGAATTGTCTAGATGCCCAAACCCGGAGGAGCATCCTGAACCACCTAATTGAAGGCTGTTCCATCCGCACTACGGTGCGCTTGACCGGAACCTCGATCAACACCGTTCTCAAGCTGCTGGTGCAAGCAGGGGGTGCCTGCGCCGAATTCCATGACAAGCACGTGCGCGACCTGAAGGTGCGCAGGATGCAGGCCGATGAGATCTGGAGCTTCGTCGGCTGAAAGAAAAGGAACACCGACGCGCTCAAGAAGAAGGAGGGCTGGGGAGATGCCTGGACCTGGGTTGGGATCGACGCGGATACCAAACTCGTGATCAGCTACCTTGTTGGCGCCCGCGACGGAGATTGCGCCCAGGCATTCATGGAAGACTGTGCCAGCCGGATCCGCAACCGCGTCCAGATCACCACGGACGCGTTGAACCTTTACCTGGAAGCCGTTGAAGGTGCTTTTGGCGGCGCCGCCGACTACGCCATGCTTCACAAGCTTTATGGTGCTCCTTCAGACGAAGACCGCCGCCGCTACTCTCCAGGCAAGTGCATCGGCACGGACATGAAGAGGATCAGCGGCGATTATCGAAGCGGCAATAACAATGGTCGAGGCGAAACGGTCTTGCTTGCGCCTCTGTTGTTCTTCCCACTCCGTTGCTCTCCGCATCTCACCCATTTGCGGCTCTCCGCGTTACGGTCGTGATCGGCAAGCGGTGGGGCAGCGTACCTCGGAAAATCTCTGACGGCAGGTAGCGCCGTCTCTGGCCGCAGAGCGGACATTCTGCCACGATCCAACTGTCTGGCATGGTTCCAACCGGGGCAGGGATGATCTCGCCGCATCCTTTGCACCGGATGGCGAAGTCGCAGAGCCGGGGTTGGGGCAGGTTCCACACAGGAACAGTATAGGCGAACATAAGGCGAAAGTAATCCACAGGTCGATCTTCTCACTGTCTCTTCCGAGTGCCGGGCTATAATTCCGCACTATGCAAGAAATCCTTTCGAAGACCATCGACCCAGATGCCCCGCTGCAGGGTCAGGAGTTCTACGAGTTACGCTTGATGGAGGAACCCAATGAACTCGGCACCAGGCACTACGTCCGGCAGACTCACGCACAATGGAGCGACAAGAATTGGGATGTCGTGTGGGAAAGCGAAGAATTGGATTACTTCTGGATTCTGGATGAGACGAAGAAGCGATACGCAGAACGCAGACTCGCCCTAGCTGAGAGGGGGTTCATCTACTCAGATATGGACATGTAATGCTGGATTCTTCTTGGGTCGCTATTTTCAAATCCATCCGCCGAGTCCAGTACCGACGTGTTGTGCGGCGACTCAACTGGTTCTGGCGTGCCAGAGCCATATCGGCCAGGGGCACCGGAGACCTTGCAACCGGAAGGCATGACCTCACCGCGCCGACCACGATGCCGACCTTTTCCCATTACGGCGATCCAGCGCGACGGACACAGGCAGATGACCAACTCAGCGATGACCAACTCTGACGGTGGCCTCACTGTTCCTCCCGCCACCTCGAAGCGACCATCCCCGGAGCGGCGGCGAGTTCTCTGCAGGCGAATGTGCGCGATGGCAAGGCATTGTGTCGCAACTGTGCCGTGCATGCCTTCACCGGTCACCGTCCGCCAGTCATCCACCGTCACCGCCCGCCATCAAAACGTCCACGATCTCCAGGATCTCGCCGGCCCCCGCCGTGAACTTGACAACGGCTCAGTCCCTATGCCACGACTGCGGGGCCAAAGCCGATGCCACTGTTGGCATAGGGAAGTCGAATCCCGCAAATACAGCGTCGAGTGCACCGGCCTCAGCCCTGAGACTCTTCATGAGTAGAGTTGGGTCGCCAACCGGGGTTGGCCCAGTAACGCGGCGCTGCTCAGCCCACTAAGGTCCGGGGTGTCCGCGTAATTTTCGCCAGATTGACTAATTGCTGTGCTAGGCATCGATGATAGCCACCGGGTCCCGTCCTCAATTCGTACTTACGGCAGACGGACTCGATGGACTCCCTATCGGCGTTGCTCAATTCATCAAGTGCATTGCCGCGGCGGTGTCGATCCGGAAGGTGCTTCTCTAAGCAAGCGTAATATGCCCGCCCGTCTGCGGGACTTTCGACGCGGCTGGCGTAAGAGCAAGCAGACTGCGCCAAATCGGCGAGATGTTCTTCTACACACGCGTCGTATATCAATCGGTCTTCGGGAGTTTCGATGTGGCTGACGTAAGAACAAGCAAGCTCAGCGGCTTTGAGCCACGATTGGCCATCGGAAACCTTCTGAAACGCCGCTTTTGGAGTTTGCGGATGCGAAGACTGGAATGTTGCAAGAGATAAGGTTACAAGAAGGCAAAGAACCAAAAATCGACGCATGAGATGGCCGCCTTTCACGTTCTATATCCAGACAGGCTCCCCAAGCATTCGCGAGGCGCAGAAACCCGTCTGGAAACGCATCTATAGTCGGCACTGAGTTCACCATTGATCGTGGCAGTCCGTGGTGCAAGCCGGCACACTTTGCGTCTGATGCGTGCCTTTGCGCCGTTCCCGACTCAACATACAGGGCCATCAGATGCCGGCCTTGACCGCCAGCAGGAGCTGTTCGCTTCCCTTCCCTCCCCTGAGAGCCGGAAAGCCTGAACTTCCCGATTTCCATTCATTTCTCGACAAAATGAACCATTTTGTAGATAGTTTGGAAAGCCGGTGCCCTGTTAAGGCAGGTTTGAAGCGTATTTGACAATGAAAACTCTCGACAAAGCGATGACCGGACGCAAAAGCAGAAATGCTTGCGGCAATGACAAGTCACCAAGCGCAAGGTTGAACGGCTGATCCAAGCAACTGGCGGGAGCTGGAACGAGACCGGCGACCGTTGCCTGCTGCTGCTGATGTTCCGGCATGGCCTTTACTTGGTGGCGAGAACGCGCCTTCCTTTAGGCCATACTTCTTCGGAAACAAGCGTGTTGCGCTGCTCGCCACCCAATTGGCGGGCCGCTCGTCGGGAATCCGCGGGCCATCGCTTTGAAGGGCATTCGGGTGCGTGACAAAAGGCTCTGAACGAGTTCTCTGCTGCCAATTGGATGAGACATGCACAGCGGCTGCAAGCCTACCCTTTATTCCACTGTCTCATCCGGTTTTCGCCGATAAGAACGAGGTCGTCGGTGCGAACTCTTTCGAATGGCTGGCTAAACGTTGCTCTTCCAGCACATGGTTTCGTGCTCCTTGCCATCATGTCCAAGTCCGGCGGGCTGTGGACTCCATCCCAAAGCAACCATTATCTTCCATACGTGGCCGGCATGGTAGCGGACGCCAAACTCGCGCTCGATCAGATTGGAAACACGCAGACAGGTCCAGAGAGGGGTTTTATAACCCAGCGCTCTGGGGCCTTTCAGAAGCAGATTATGGAGCCGTTCACGGTCCTCCTGGTCCATCTGCGGCTTGCGTCCAGCTCGACCCGCTTTCTTTAAACCTGCCTTGCCGTGGCGTCGATACTGGGCCACCCAACGTGCCACAGTCTGCGGGACGACACCGACCCGCCGGGCGACGGCGGCCTGGGTCTCACCCTGCTCCCACAAACCGATGGCCCTCATCCGACGTTTCTCCAATTCCTCAAAATCACGGCTAACGCCGAAGGGATTTCCCATACTTGCTCCGATGCGAGGCGGCTAATCTGACGTTCTCTATATTATGCG
>PLZC01000399.1 GCA_003151985.1 Acidobacteriaceae bacterium | reverse complement strand
CGAACTCCATGCCCACCGCGCCCGCGCCAATAATCACCAGCGACTTGGGCACTTCCTTCAGGGCCAGAATCTCGATATTGGTCAGGATGCGACTATCCGCCTCGAGGCCAGGCAGCATCTTGGCTTGCGAGCCGGTGGCCAGGATCAGATTCTTCGCCTTCACCTGGCTGCTTTCGCCCGCCGCTCCGCCGCCGCCCTCGGTATAGACCTCAACCGTATGCACGCCGTCTTTGGCCGGTCCCGTGAGCCGCCCGTAGCCCTCGATGGTGGTGATTTTGTGCTTCCGCATCAGGAATTCCAGGCCCTTGGTGTGCTTGGTGACGATGCCGTCTTTGCGCTTCTGTACTGCGGCCCAATTCAGCGTGGGAGTGCCAATCCCTTCAATCCCGAAGTCGGCGGCGTGCTTCATGTGGTCCCATATTTCGGCGTTGAAAAGCAGCGCCTTGGTCGGGATGCAGCCAACATGCAGGCATGTGCCGCCGAGCTTGTCGCTCTTCTCGATCAGAGCGATCTTCAGTCCGTATTCCGCGCCGCGAATGGCCGCCGTGTAGCCGGCCGGCCCGCCGCCAATAATCGCCACATCGAAAATCGTCTCAGCCAAGGTAACTCCATTCAGGGGCGCATCTATTCATGAAAGCGACCCATTCCATCGTCCAGTCTAACTGTTTGGTTTCTCAGCCGTTCTACGATTCGCTTTAGCTCTTCTCTCTTTTCCTCAGATATTGGCGTTGGGCTATCCAATTCCGAGCATCGAATCCTGATTGCATCCAGCTTTTCGTCGGCGATCGGAATTGATGTAAAGTCATCCCAATCCCACAGACCCTCCGTCCCCAAGATGTGCCTCTCAATCCTGTCCGCTACTTCAGCCGCAGTAAGTCGATTGCGACGCTTGCTTACGTGATTGAGCAAGCGAAAGAAAGGCACGATTGCGAGTAAGCCCGCGATGCAAAGGAATAGGATGACGGATATCATCGGCTCGGTCCTCCTGCTTTTGTTACTCTTCGAGACTTCTAGAGGTTGTCCTGAACCAGTTCCGCAGCTACGCGAACAGTCTCTGCTTCATCCCCGAAGCCCTCAATCCAGACCACGTCCGGCTCCCTGCGAAACCAGGTCAACTGCCGCTTGGCATAGTTGCGATGCCCCTGCTGTGCGGCTGCAATGCCGGCTTCCTGACTCAAGCTCCCGGCCAACACGGATATCGCCTGCCGGTAACCGAGCGAATCCAGCGCCTTTACCGGTCCAAAGCGCTCAAGCAAACCGCCCGTCTCCTCCACCAACCCCGCCGCAAACATGGCTGCGGCCCGCTGGTTCAGCCGCTCATAAAGCTGCTGGCGTGGCGGATTCAGCCCGATCCGCAAGAGCCGGAATCCGGTAAGCGGGTCCCTTCCGTTCGTGCCCAAAACGAGGGACATCGGTCCCCGCCCTGCCAGGCAAACCTCGATTGCTCGAATCAGTTTCGGCGTGTCGTTGGTGTGGATACGAACTGCGGAAGCCGGGTCCAACCGGCCGAGCAGCCTATGCAGCCAGCCTTCCCCATGCCTTTGCCGGCTGCGCTCCAAGCGCGCCCGCAACTCCTGTTGGCGCTCCGGCCCGGCAAAGAGCCCTTCCGTCAGCGCCCGCAGGTAGAGACCTGTTCCTCCCGTCACAATCGGCAATTTCCCGCGCCCCGCAATCTCCCGCAGCGCCGCCCGTGCCGCCCTGCTGTAAGCGCCGGCGGTGAACGGCTGGTCCGGCTCGGTCACATCAATCAGGTGGTGCGGCAGCCGTGCTCGCTCTTCGGCCGTAGGTTTGGCCGTACCCAACTCCATGCCCAGGTAAACCGCGACGGAGTCGCAACTGACAATCTCCCCGCCAAACCGCTCACCCAGCGCCATGGAAAGCGCCGTCTTGCCGCTGCCCGTAGGCCCCAGCAGCAGCACTGCCAGCGGGTCAGCTTCAACCGCCGTCCCGCTCAAGGCCGCCACCACCCCGGCGGAAATATCCACTTCGAATTGGTGTGGAAGAGCCACCAGATCAGGATCGCCGCCGCCACCATGACCAACCCGAATGCCTGGTTGCGCCTGTAGAGTAGCCGCTGCTCGGCACGCCGCACCTTCTCTTCGACTTCCTGGAAATACGGTTTGATGCGGCGTTCAACCATGCTGCGATTCTCCTGCCAGGCCAGGCATTTCAGGTTCCCGAGCCATCTTCAGTCTAAAGTCCCGGGGCAATCCGTCACCCGCTCCCTTCTCCCAGTTTGACTTCACACCCCCACTATGCTGAGGATGATCATTCGGGCTTCGGCGATGCCGAGGCAGCAAGGAACGGCGCCATGAAAGTCTTGATTCTGGGTTCGGGAGGCCGGGAGCACGCACTGGCCTGGGCAATAAAGCGGAGTCCAAAGGTGACGGAAGTCGTCTGTGCACCCGGAAACGGCGGCATCGCCCAGGTTGCACGCTGCGTACCGGTGGATCTGAAAGACCTGGACGCCATGGTTCGCGTGGCTGAGGCAGAGCAGCCCGGTCTCACAATTGTTGGCCCCGAACTGCCTCTCTCTCTCGGCGTCGTCGATGCCCTGCAAGCCAGCGGTCTGCGCGTCTTTGGACCTACGCGCGCCGCCGCCATGCTGGAGTCGAGCAAGGGCTTCGCCAAGCGCTTCCTGCAGCGCCACAACATCCCCACCGGCAACTACGCCGTCTGCAACACCGCCGCGGAGATTGAAAAAGCCGTTGACTTCTTCCACCCTCCCATCGTCGTCAAGGCGGACGGGCTCGCCGCCGGCAAAGGAGTGGTCATCTGCCAGTCGCGCCGCACCGCCATTGAGGCCGCCACCGGCCTCTTCTCGGGCTCGCTCCTGGGCAAAACTGAGCAGCAGGTGGTCCTCGAGGAGTTCCTCACCGGCGACGAGATCAGCTTCCTCTGCCTCTCCGACGGCAAGCATGTGGCGCCGCTTGCTCCCGCCCAGGACCACAAATGCATCGGCGAGGGCGACACAGGGCCTAACACCGGCGGCATGGGTGTCTATTCCACAGATGAAATGCTCGAAGCCGGTATGAAGGAGTGGATTCTGCGCCACATTGCGGAGCCTACCATTTACGGCATGGCAAGCGAAGACACTCCCTTCACCGGCGTGCTCTATTGCGGGCTGATGATGACGGCGCGCGGNNAGTTCAATGCCCGCTTCGGCGATCCGGAAACCCAGGCCATCCTGATGCGCCTCGAGAGCGACCTTGTTGAAGCACTGGAAGCCTGCATCGATGGCCGCCTCGCCGACACCGAGTTGCGTTGGGCTCCAGGCGCTTCGGCCTGTGTGGTGGCTAGTTCGGCAGGGTATCCCGGCGGTTATAAAACAGGCTTGCCCATCACCGGCCTTAGCTCTGCCGCCCGGGTTCCGGGAGTTCAAGTCTTCCATTCCGGAACCTCACAGGTAGGCAGCCAATTGGTCACGGCGGGAGGCCGGGTGTTGGGCGTGACCGCTGCCGCGACCTCGCTCGAAGAGGCCCTGAGCCGCGCCTACCAGGCCATGGCGGAAATTCAATTTGACGGAATCTACTTTCGCCGCGACATCGGACATCGCGCACTGAGGAACAAGAAATGACGCCTGCAATCACTCTCGAAGAACTTCTCGCTTGGAACCAGGAGGCCTCAAATTTCTGGAAGGCACACTTGGACGCCAACCCCGCGCTGCTGGAACTGCCTTGCGGCATTGGCGACACCGCCAATGTGCGGGAATTCGTGCTTCACATCTGGGGTGTCGAACTGCGCTGGGGCCAGCGGATCGCCGGCTTGCCGATGACGAACAAGGAAGACATGCCCAACAAAGGCCTGGACGCCCTCTTTGAACTGCACGTCGATGCCGCAGGCATTTTCCGCAGACTGCTTGACGACCCGGCTCAAAATTGGGATGAGGTATTCACCCTCGACGTTCCCTGGCTGCCTGCGTCGGCTCGCACTCCCTCCCGGCGCAAGGTCCTGGCGCATACGCTCTTCCACAGCCAGCGCCACTGGGCGCAACTGGCCACACTTGTCCGCGCCGCCGGATTCCCGTCGGGATTCAAGGGAGACTTACTGCTCAGTTCGGCCCTGGTATAGAGTCCACTTCGACCAGAGTTTGCTGCTCCGCCTGAGAATCTTCCGCCGCTACCTGAACATCGACTGCCGAAGGCCCCGGGATTGGAATCGGTTCAACCGCCTGCTTGGGTTTCGACAGTTGTTTCTGGAAGCAAGAGCGGCAGAGCACAGGCCTGCCCTGGGTAGGCTTGAAGGGAACCGTTGTTTCCGCGCGGCACTCCGAACAGGTGGTTCTGGTCTCCGGGCGAACCTTCGGCCCGCCCTTGGTGCGCTTTGCCTTGCACTGTTTGCAATGCCTTGGGTCGTTCTTGAATTGCTTGTCGTGGAAGAATAATTGCTCGCCGGCGGTGAAAACAAACTCAAGGCCGCAATCGATGCACTTCAACGTCCTATCCGAGAATTCCATGACCCGCTTCCCAAAGTGGGAGTTGTGAACGAATCGGCCATGGCCTGAAGCTCTTGCCGGTCCCATCTCCCTGTCTTTGTTCGTGATTCCACAACAAGGCCCGGACCGCAGCTATACTTGCGGTATATAACTTGCCTTCCGGCGAACCGGAAGATGTAAATAACTTTACCACTTTCTCACTTAGCAAAATATGTCAAAAAAATAGAATCGTGACACGCCGTCCCAAAATAGTGAGGGCTTGAGTCACTCTCACTTGCAATCAGCAAGAGTTACCAGGAGCGGCGTGTCACGATGTTTGTTACTTGTTAAATAACTAGTCTTGCTCCTTGCGAGCCTTCTTGCGATTCCGCTTGCGCGCCAAAGCTGCCTTGACGCGGCGCTTCTCACCCGGCTTCAGATAGTAGGAGTGACGCTTGACTTCCTTGATGATGTCCTCCTNNCTGAAAAGAATCCGATTAGTATAGGTTTCAACCCATTCGCAGAGATTCTGCACCATTCTCTGTTCGTTTCCCGGGGCCGGCAGATCGAAGATTCCGGCTTGAAGCGCGCGATTCTTCCCTTAAACTTGCACGGGGTCCCTTCCGCCCCACAGGATTTTCAAGCATGATTCGCAGCTACCAGGGGCATTTGCCCTACATTCCCGCCAGTTGCTACGTCGACCTCTCCGCGCAGGTTATCGGCGACGTCACCCTCGGAGAGCGCTCCTCGGTCTGGATGAACGCCGTCCTGCGCG
>PLZC01000026.1 GCA_003151985.1 Acidobacteriaceae bacterium | reverse complement strand
GAAGACGGTTTCGAGCAAGCAGGGAAAGCGGACCAAGGGCGGCATCGCGGAGCAGGAATCGCCCATCAACGTCTCGAATGTGGCCCTGATCTGCCCCAACTGCGGGCCGGTGCGCGTGGGCTACAAGGTCGAAGGCGATACCAAGGTGAGGGTCTGCAAGAAGTGTGGGCAGACGCTCCCCACCAAGAAGTAGCGGGACCCCAAGCCGGTCCGATTGAGCGCCGATGCGCTGATTTGAACGGCCAACCCCTTCCGCAACGGTAAACGGCTATTGAACCAGGGGCCACTCCGACGCCGGAAGAAAGAGAGCAAAGCGTTATGGCAGCAAGGCTGAAAGAGAAATACCACAAGGAAATCAAGCAAGCTCTGCAAAAGGAGCTTGGCATTGACAATCCGATGGCGGTGCCCGAGTTGGAGAAGGTCGTCATCAACATGGGCCTCGGCGAGGCGACGCAGAACACCAAGTTGCTGGACCCGCTGGTTGCGGACCTGGCGGCGATCGCCGGACAGAAGCCTGTGACCACCAAGGCGAAGAAGTCAATCGCAGCCTTCAAGGTGAGAGCCGGCATGTCGATTGGCGCCATGGTCACCCTGCGGAATGAAAAGGCCTACGAATTTCTGGACCGCCTGATTTCGACGGCGCTGCCACGGGTGCGTGATTTCCGTGGCGTGTCCACCAAGAGTTTTGACGGGCGCGGCAACTACACGCTCGGTTTGCGCGACCAGCTTATCTTCCCTGAAATTGATTACTCCAAGGTGGAGAAGCTCAAGGGAATGAACATCACCATCGTGACCACGGCGAAAGACGACAACCAGGCGAGGGCGCTGCTGCGCCACTTTGGGATGCCGTTCAGGCAGGGCGCATAAAAACAGCTTCTAGCTGCTAGCTTCTAGCCTCTAGCTTTTTCGAGGTAGAACGAGCGTATGAGGCAGAACAAATTTGGATGCTGTTCCGGGAGCAATGTAGAGGCGCTCAGCGGGGACAAGCTAGAAGCTAGTAGCTAGAAGCTAATAGCTGTCGTAATGAGGGTTTATGGCAACCACTGCAAAAAGGGTGAAAGACGCGCGGAAGCCGAAGTTCAGCTGCCGCAAGCACAATCGGTGCCAACTGTGCGGGCGGCCGCGCGGTTTTTTGCGCAAGTTTGGCGTTTGCCGCTTGTGTTTCCGGGCGCTGGCGCTCAAGGGTGAGATTCCCGGCGTCGTCAAGTCGAGCTGGTAGAGAAGCCAGTGAACAGTAGACAGTGAACAGTGGTCAGTTCTGT
Source organism: Acidobacteriaceae bacterium (assembly GCA_003151985.1). GTDB lineage: Bacteria > Acidobacteriota > Terriglobia > Terriglobales > Acidobacteriaceae > Telmatobacter. The sequence continues at coordinate 1,792 of PLZC01000026.1, read as the reverse complement.
TGTTCTGGAACGAACTGCTGAGGTAAAGGCAAGGTTTTTTACTGATCACTGATCACTGTCCACTGTTCACTGAACACTGTACGGGCATTCCCGCGGGTTCTCCCTACTGAAACTAGACCGGGAGCGAACGGGGAATGAAGGAGAAGGAATGAGTCTGACCGACCCAGTAGCCGATTTTCTGGCGCGGATCCGGAATGCGATCCGGGCGCGTCATCAGAAGCTGGATGTTCCAGCGTCGAAGCTGAAGACCGAGATTGCCCGCATCCTCAAGGAGGAGGGCTATATCTCGAACTACAAGACCCAGGAAGAGGAAGGCAAGCTGATTCTCCGCGTGTACTTGAAGTACGGCGGAGCGGAAGCGGCAATCCGCGACCTGGCGCGCATCTCGCGTCCAGGCTGCCGCGTTTACATCGGGCACGACGAAATCAAGCGTGTCCAGGGCGGTCTCGGCATCTGCATTCTCACTACGCCGAAGGGCGTAATGACCGGCCGTCAGGCCCGCCGCGAAGGCGTGGGCGGCGAGTTGCTCTGCGAAGTGTGGTAAGTCAGCTTCTAGCCTCTAGCTGCTAGCTGTTCCGCGCTAAGTCGAGAGACTTGGCCTTTGCAAGACGAGCTAGAAGCTGAAAGCTAGCAGCTAGAAGCTGCTTTCAGGCTGCAGTGGAACGGCAGGAGTTGGAAGGCTCCCGGCCGGGACTCGCAAGCCACAAGAAGGATTGAATCGATGTCGCGAATTGGAAAGAAGCCGATCCCGCTGCCCGCGGGCGTCAAGTACAAGGTCGAGGGCAATACGGTTCTGGTTGAAGGCCCCAAGGGCAAGGTGTCGGCGCTGATCGCCGAGGGCATTTCGCTGGAAACGGTTGGCAAAGAGCTGCATGTTATTCGCGACGACGACAAGCACGCCGCATTCCACGGATTGACCCGCGCCCTCGTTTACAACGCCGTGCAAGGTGTCACTGCGGGCTGGAAGAAGGAACTGGACATTGTGGGCATTGGCTACCGCGCCGAGATGAAGGGCAAGGGCACAGTGGTTTTTACGCTGGGCTACTCGCACCAGATTGAGGTTCCGCTGCCTTCGGGCATCGAGGTGACCGTCGATCCCAAGATGACCCACCTGAGCATCTCCGGCATTGACCGGCAAAAGGTGGGGCAGGTGGCCGCCGACATGCGTTCTCTGCGCAAGCCCGATCCTTACAAGAACAAGGGCGTGCGTTATTCCGACGAGAAACTGAAGAAGAAGGCCGGCAAGACAGGGGCGAAGTAAAAGCAAGCTGACAGTTAAGGGCACAGAGAACTGTAAGCTGTCAGCCGTTCGCTGTTAGCTGATAACCCGAACGGGGCCGCCGGGCGGCTCCGCCGATAGGAACGAGAGACAATGATCACGCAGACCAAGAGAAACGCAATTCGCCAGCGCATTCACGCACGCATCCGGGCCAAGCTTTCCGGCACGGGCCAGCGGCCGCGGCTGAATGTTTACCGCTCGCTGGGCCACATTTACGCACAGGTAATCGACGACCAGAAGGGCGAGACGCTGGTCTCAGCCTCCACGCTGGCTTCCAAAGTGAAGACAGGCGGCAACCTGGCAGCGGCCAAGGAAGTCGGCAAGGCAGTGGCCGAGTTGGCTGTGGAAAAGGGCATCAAGAAGGTGGTCTTCGATCGNNNNAGCAATGACGATCTTGAAGAAGAAACTCGATGCCAACCAATATAACCTGAAGGATCAGGTGGTGGCGATCAATCGCGTGACCAAGGTGGTCAAGGGCGGCAAGAACATGTCGTTTGCCGCGCTGGTGGTGGT
>PLZC01000136.1 GCA_003151985.1 Acidobacteriaceae bacterium | reverse complement strand
GACAGCCTCGACTGCCGCCGGTTGCTCGACAAGTAACTCAAGAGTGGATGGTGATCCAACCGCAGCAGGACCGAGGTCTTGGAAAACAGTCGAGATGCCGACTTGCGAGGACTTATCCGTTTCGCTTTGCCTCAGACTTAACAACTTAGCCACCCGCGAACAGGTCACCGATCGAGTCTTTCCTGCAGTCGGCACCTCGGCGATTTCACATTGAAAACCATGTCTATCAATCCTCAAGCAGGTACTGGGCGAAACACGCTCAGGAAACCATGAGGCCCGAAAGTGCCGAATTGCCACGGAGGGGAGCCCACAAGGGATATAACTCTCAACGATGCAACCCAGGCAGTCTCAATGCCTGCCGTAGCTGACGAAATCGTGGATGCTGGTGAAGGTTGAAATAGGTAGGAAAAACATCTGCGTAGAGGGTGAATGGATCGGCTTGAGCAACGGCCTTTTCAAAATAATCCATCGACGTATCGAGTTCGCGAAGTCCGGAATATACCCAACAGTAGTGGATCGGCCGAACTGGGCATCTGCTGCTCATTTCGTTGAGCCGGGCCAGGTATTGTTCCGCTTCCTTCCTGTTGCCTGCGCATCCTTCCACGAAGCCTCTCCACGCGATGGTGTGGGGAATGTTCGGATCCAGGTCTTCCCCCGGTTACGAGGGGTAGGGCGCGGCAGCGATACACGGCTGGCCAGGAGGGATGGACGAAGATTGTGCGTTTAGGTGATCGGGAATTCCCGACCTCCGGTTTTGCCCTTCGCCGATTGCGGCTGCAAGCACGCGATTCGTCGAACTAACGGCCATCTGTCTAGAAATGTTCGCCGCAACCTGCAGCTAGCGGAGGAGCCTCAATCATTGGAGCTTCGCATACTCCGCTTTGGCCTGCTTCAGCATTGGAATGTCGGGGTCGGCGTCTTTCCAAATGGTGAGGAAATCCTGATAGGCGGATTTTGCCTTGGTCGTATCTCCCGAGAGCGCGTAAGCCCGGCCCAGGCCGAGATGCGCAAGAGCTCCAATGGGCGCGTTTACCACAATCCCCCGATGGTCGTGGATTTTCTGAAACTCAGCGGCTGCTTCGTTTCCCTGATGCGCCGCGAGATAGGCTTCCCCGCGGACATAAACGGGATAGAGCGCGCCCGATCCGCTCAGCTCGTAAGGCACCGCAGCCTGAAGGATCTCGATGGCCCTTGAGGGATCGTCGTGGCTCAACGCCAGTTGGGCGCGAATGGTTGGAAGGTCATAGGACTGAACAATCGTATGGTCCGGGAAGCGGATGGCTAAATCATCGGCAAGGGTTCTCGCTCGCACCTCATCACCTGCAAAGGCCAGGGCCAGAGCCGCTAGGGATTGAACACTCCAGCTGTTTGAAAGGCCGAGAGCATCCGCGGCTCGCTCGCGGGTTTCGGCTGGATTTCCAAACAGAGCTTCCCGAAGAGCGGCTTCAGCTTCACGCTCCGCTGCCACCTCCGGCTCTTCGGCCCTCTTGGCCGAAACCACGGCCTGACGGGAAAGATCCCGTGCCCGTCCCAGCCTCCCCGAATAGGCAGCGGTATCCGCCTCCAAGCCTAGCAACCCATCTTCCACTCCCAGCTTGCCTGTAGCCCAGGCCACCTGCTGAGACATTCCCGCCGCATCATTTTGCAAGAAGCGAAGCTGGTACACAAAGTAGTGTATGGAAGGGGAATCGAAGTTTTTCGCCTCCGCCTCTTCGAATGTGGACTGGGCCTCCTTCAGACGATTCAGCTTCAGATAGGCGTAGAGGAGGTCAAAATAAGCACCGCCGTTGGGGTTGAGGCGGAGTTCCTCGCGGGATTCGATAAGGTCCTTATCGTATTGACCCTGCATAGATGAGACATAGGTCTCGGCGCTTGGCCGTCCCCAATCTCGCGGATAGCTCTGTGCCCAGAGTTCGTAGACCTGGCGCGCCTTTTCCAACTCTCCGGTGGTCCCCTGATAATAATGAGACTCGATGTAGAACTTCTCCAACTCACTCACGGGTTCGCGCAGCTCGTAGGCCTTCCGAGTGTACTCCGCCGCCAAGGTCTCCTCGCCCAGCATCCGATAGGACTGCCCGAGCCTGGCATGGGCCATCGAGAATTTCGGATCGAGGCGGATGGCTCGCTGGAAAAACGGGACGGCGGCAGCCCACTCGCTCGCAGCCGATGCCTTCCGGCCCAGGCTGTAAGCCTTAAGGGCCTCAAGCGACGTCGTAGTCGCTTGTTCAAGAGGAGTATCAAACTTCCGCAGAGTGCCAAGCGACTCGCCCAGCTTGTTCCGCATTTCGGAAGCTGTCTTTCCCAAAACACCGAGCACGTCGTCCTTGCCGCTGGCCTGAGCTTCCGTGCTCGCCAGCGAATCGCCACTCGTGCAGTTGACCGCCTTGAGGGTCAGCAGATAGCGCGTGCCAATTTGCGCAATCGAACCATCGAGCACTGCGGCGCTCGCCGTCCGTTGGCAGACCTCTCGGGCAATTGCGGGTATCAGTTTTGCATCGGCAGGCTGCCCCATCATCTTCAGTGTCTGCTGGATACGTCCGTCGGAGACAATGCTCAAGAAGGGCGACTGTTCCAGTTGTACGGACAATCCCTGACGCAGCGTCCCGTCGAATACAGGATCACCCGTGGTATTGGCGAAGTCCGCAAGCACCAGCACATCTTTGTCCGTGAGCGGTTTGGCTTGCGCGCGCTTCTGCCAAAGGAAGACTCCGCTCGCTGTCAGAAGGAGCACGGCGACGGCGGCGATGGCGTACTTCAGCAGAGTGGTGTGCCTTGTGCTGACTGCGACCGGAGTTGCGTCCGTTTTCAAGAGCTCCGGACTTTCGTGCGGTGCATCGTCGCGCGGTGCCGCGGTTCCATGAGCAGCATCTACACGGCGTACTTCAGGAACAAGGAACCGATATCCTCGCTTTGGAATTGTCTCAATGTATCGGGGGTTTTCGGCATCATCGTCCAACGCCTCCCTGAGCTTGCGAACCGCCACCCGAAGGCTACCGTCAAAATCAACGAACGTATTGTCACGCCACAGCCGGCTTCGCAGTTGCTCCCGGCTGATGACTTCTCCGGGGTTTTCGAGCAGCGCGACGAGCAGCCGATAAGGTTGCTCCTGCAGCCTTATGCGTCTCCCGTTTTTCAGGAGTTCCCCCGAGGCGGGGTTTACCTCAAACGAGCCGAATTGATAGGCAATTCCGGGCTGTTTGCACACTTGGCACCCAAAGTCACACAGGACCGATGAGGAGTCGAGTCTACCACTGCGTTGCCCCGGTTAACGGGCCTTTTCTATTCGCTTGAAACACATGGGCTTAGTGGTTCACAAAGGCTTCACGACGAGTTCCTTTGACGTTTAGGGCCGCGTCAGTTTTGATGGCCCTGGTGAACCCGATTGATCGCTCTTTGTGTTCACCGGTCATTTCACAGGAGATACAAAATGCGAAAGCCGGAGGTACAAATGAAACACATAGTAACCATGGCGCTGATGCTCACTCTCGGTGTCGCAAGCGTTTACGCACAACAACATCCCGCAAAGTACGCACAACAACATCCCGTAAAGATGGTGTTTTCGGGAACTGGTGCGGCCAGCGTGGTCAATCTACATATGCCCAACACAATTACCAGCGAAGAGAATATCGCCGGGAACGGTACGCTCGGCCCATTCACCTTTCGTAATATCAGGGCGAGCGCAGCTACTCCGGAACCATCCAGCACCTGCTCGGGCCCGAATGAGCTCTTTTTCCCAAGCGTCGCTGGCGCGGGCGTATTTCGCTTCCAGGATGGGAGTCTATTGAAGGTCAATCTCACGCAAGGAGGCGATTGCATAGATTTCACGGCTCTGGTGGCACACTGTACTTTTACCTTTCAAATCACTGGTGGAACCGGCCGTTTCAAGGATGCGTCCGGGGATCTTACGTTGACCGAGACGGACCTGCCGGTGTTGGCCGACGCCCTTCACAACCCTGTCTTTTTTGCCGATACGGGGGAGTTTACGGGAACGGTCTCCGGAGTAGCCAGAGAGGCGGACCGCCAAGAGGAGCAATAGGAAGAGGTGTTCGCCTTGTTGCGGGCGGGTATCGTACCCCCATCCTCCCGAGAGCACTTTGGCGAGGATGGGAGTCCGGAAATGAGCGTCCCTTTGGAGCGAAGCTTCAACGGTATCTCTGCGTGGCATAACCCCGTTCGAATCTCTGTCGAACATCGGCCGGGAGCGATACAGGGGCGGCGGTCGAAGGCAAATCGAGTTGCACTTCCGGTATGGCGTTATTGCGCATCCGGTTTGGTACGGCAAGATAAGTGTGGATTTCCTGCGTTAAGTTGTCGATACCCCAGCCGGCGATTTCTCCGCGGTTGTTGATATCCGCAGCCCATAGCAGATACAGATTGGATCCGGAGGCCACCTGCGTGTTGAGGTCGACGGGTCTGCCGCGATGCCAGTAAACGGCCCGGGGATTCCCCTCGGCATCGATCGAAATCCCCACGATCTCCCCGGCATCGTTGATGGATACTGCGCCACTTGCAACGTCCCCGGCCAAGGTTCCGAGATCCTTCATCCCGTGCTGTCTCGTCCAGACAAACGCGTGTGTTCTATTGAATGGAGTAGAGTCATTCCGAAGAGAAGATGCGCCTACAACCTGCCCGGGATTGTTGATTGCAAGAGCGGCATTCTCCACCGAAGAGCCGAGGTTCCCGAGGTCAACCGGCGAGCCGTCGGTTTCCCAAAGAACTGAGTGTTGTCCTCCTGCGATTGGCGGAGGATTGGTGTTGCTGCAGTTTCCAGAGCTTCCCACAACCTGTCCTCTATCGTTCATCCACAGAGCCAAGCTCACCGTATCCTTCCCAGGCAGCGGCAGAGGCCGAACCCGATGTCGGCCCGGCTCCCATACGACTGCTTTATACCGAAGCTTCTGCGATGGCACCCGGGAAGCGCACGAGGGATCTGCGATAGCGGTTTCAGCAATCCCGGGGATTTGTCCGCGGTTGTTTACGTTTCCGACAGTGCTATTGTTGCCGCCGAGCGTTGGAAGAATGATAATCCGTTCTCCCTGCCACACGGCCGCAGTGCACACGCGATGGGTTCCATAAGCGCAGAAGTCTTCGCCGTTTGGGTCGTAGGCGGAGGTTTCAGTCTGCAACGACACCCGGCCAAGCGCATTGATTCCGAACGCACCCGCGTTCAACCCGTGGTCGCCAGAACTGTTCAGGTCGACGATCTGGTCACCGACCCACAGAACGGCGTGCTGGACGCCGTCGGATGCGGTTGAAAGCCCGGCCACAACGCCGGCTTCATTCACTTGGCCGGGCTGACTGAAACCTCCGCCGGGTAATGCGCCGAGGTCACGGATGACGTAGCGTGCGGTTGGGTTCTGCGCCTGGGCCGAGACGCCCAGAAGAATGAGCATACTAAAGCTGCTGACGAGCGCGACACGAAGTCTCATAACGATCTCCTTTGGGGTGTTTCCGGCAGTCATGCCGGGTTTTCATTCTCGAGGCAGATCAGCATCGAATGTAGACAGAGCAGATTTTGGAAACTTGTCGGGTCGGAATGATGTACCGCTCCCGACTGTACCCATCCATTCAACCTGTCGATTGCGGCGCCACAGAGCATGCGTCCCTGGTCCAGCGTGACCATCAGGCTGCCGCAAACCGGACAGCGTGGAGATCCGGAGTTGCCAACTATAAGGAGCATCTCAGTGGTGATTCTGACGGTGGTTCGTCTCGCCATTTTCTGTCTACCTTGCGGATTTGCCCGCGAATGTTTGCAGGATGATCGAAACGCACTGGGCAAGTCCTTGGTGGCGGGCTGGGAAGTTCTTGGATTTTCTTGCAATGCAGGAATCGACGTGAAATGAGTTACTTGCAGAAACTGGTACAGGAAATCAAGGACCTGCACATTCGGAGTTTGATACATTCGGGTCTTCGGCACAGGCGAAGAGGGCGGGAAGGATGTCTGAAGCACTCGACAATTCGCGGCGCGAACTCTATGAATTCGGCCCTTTCCGCGTGGATGCGGCCCGAGAAGCAGTCATGCGGAATGGTCAGCCGGTCCCTCTCACCCCGAAGGCTTTCCAGATTTTGCTGGTGCTTGTTCGTCGCGGCGGCGAGGTTGCCACCAAAGACGAGATNNAGCATCCGGAGAGCACTCGCCGAAACACCGGATGAACAGTACATCGTCACGGTCTCGGGAAGGGGATACCGGCTTGCAGCGAGAGTCGTTCCTACCCTTCCCAGTGAACTGGATGTCGTTTCCGCCGTCCGGTCGACCATCGAAGTCGAGGTCCGTGAAGAAAGAACGAAGAACCGGCTGGGGTGGATTGCTGTCGTTGTGGTAATCGTCGCCGGCGCAGCCGGCGGAGCATACATTTTGTTTCACCGGGCGGCCCGCATGACTGAAATCGATAAAGTGGTAATAGCCGACTTCAGCAACGGCACCAACGACCTGGTTTTCGACCAGACGTTGACGCAGGGTCTGGCGGTGCAATTGGAGCAATCCCCATTTCTCCAGATCGTATCGGACCAGCGGGTGCAGCACGCACTGCAGTTGATGGGCCGCCGTGGCAGTGAGCCCCTGACTTTCAGCCTCGCACGCGAAGTGTGTGAACGGATCGGCGCTAAGGTTGTGCTCGAAGGCTCCATCTCAAAACTCGGCAGTGACTACGTGATCGGATTGCGCGCGAACCGGTGCGATTCCGGAGATCTGCTGGATGTTGAGCAGATTACTGCCAAGACCAAGGAACAAGTGCTGGATGCGCTGACCCTGGTGGCACGACGTTTCCGGCGGCGGGCGGGCGAGTCAACCCAAACCCGGCATACGCACGATAAGCCTTTGGAAGAAGCCACGACTGCTTCGCTTGAAGCTCTGAAGGCATACAGCGCGGGGCTTCACGCCACCCTGAACGAGAGCGTCATTGCGGGTATTCCGCTGCAGAAGCGCGCCATTGAATTGGATCCGGACTTCGCGCTCGCCTATGCGCAAATTGCGTTGAGCTATTCCGACAGCGGACAGACTGGACCTGCCATCCAGGCAGCCAGCCGGGCCTATGAACTCCGCAATCGCGCGAGCGATCGCGAGCGATTCTTGATCCAAGTCATTTACGACCGGGTAGTCACCGGAAATCTCGAGCGTGCCCGCCAGACCTGTATGTCTTGGGCGCAGACGTATCCAGGTGACCCAGTGGCGCATGCTCTGGCCTCAGGCTTGATCCTTCAAGGGCTGGGCGATTTCGACGTCTCGATCGAAGAAGCGCGAAAGGCGCTGGCTCTGGATCCGGACCTGGGCCCCGCGTACACGAATCTGGCATACAGTTACTTCCTTGAAGGCCGGATGGAGGAAGCCACAAATGTCGTGACACAGGCATCGGGGCGCGGCCTCAATCCACCGGAGATGATTGTGCTGCGATATGCGATTGCATTTGCCGCTGAAGATGCGGAAGGAATGAAACACGCCGCGGCGTTGGCCTCAGGCAAGCTCTGGGCCGAAGACTGGATGTCCCAGGCCGAAGCACTTGCTGCTGCAGACCGGGGACAGATCCGCTTGGCCCGTCAGCTTTCGCGCAAAGCCAAGGCGCTCGCCCTCAGTGAGGGACAACCGGAGCGCGCTGCAGGGTACGAGTCGGCGTTCGCCGTAGACGAAGCTCTCTTTGGATATCCGGGAGAAGCGATTCGAGGCGCCACTGAGGCGTTGCGAACATCGCACGGTCGCGACGTTGATTATACCGCCGCGCTGGCCTTCGGCTTGGCGGGAGAGGTCAGGCAGTCCGATGCACTGCGGAGGGACCTGCATGATCGGTTTCCAGAAGACACCGTTGTGAACCGCATCTATCTGCCGGTGTTGAGCGCCGTTCTTGCCATGGCTAAGGGAAATGCTCCAGAAGCGGTGGAGGCATTACAGGTCACGGCCAGCGGCGAAATGGCCATGGTGGGTGACGGTTCAGCGATGCTGGGAAACGTGTATTCGCCTTACATCCGGGGCCAGGCATTGTTACGGGCCGGCCAGGTGCAGGAGGGCATCGCAGAATTCAACAAGATTGTTGAACATCCCGGAATCCGGTTCACTGATCCGATCGGCTCGCTTGCTCATCTGCAGATAGCTCGAGGCTATCGCCTAGGGGGCGACCCCATCCAGGCTCGAAGCGCATACGAGATGTTCCTCAAGCGGTGGGCCGGCGCCGATTCAGATCTGCCAATCCTCGGAGAGGCTCAACGCGAGTTGGACGCACTTCATTAACTACTGCCTTCAGTACGTAATTCTGCTTTTCCCGTCGGAGACAAGAGAGGAATGTTCGCCTGCCAAGTCACTTAACGCAAAATCGCCGAGGTACGTTTCCAGCGTTGCAGGAAGCCCCGTAGGTAAGATCGGTAACGGCAAACGATAGATCCCTATCGGGACT